>JAUXBO010000015.1 GCA_030619345.1 Candidatus Zixiibacteriota bacterium
AAGGTCTCCGCCAACCATTTTTTCCAGCCGAACGCGAGCCGAGTCACGCGAAATAAAATGAACTGTTTTGACACCTTCCGTTGAAATTATCTTTGACTCCAGCGAACTGATCAAAGAATCGGGGGTCTCCTCACTTACAAAGACTTCCATCTCAAGATCACTAAGTAGATCGCGATAAAACTCCCGAGATGTTCCCGAGGCCACCCAGAACAGATCAAAAAGCAATAGTATCAAAGTAAGTGACAAAAACGAGGCAAAGGCCGTCCCGGGATGACGGGCCAGATTGCGGACCAATTCCTTGAGAATAAAACCGATTCTGGTCACACCAATGCTCCCCCGTCAAGCCGATAGCGCTGCATATTGGGAATTTTCAATTCCAACTCTTCGGAGGCAAGAATTATCAACGACCGGCCGGACAACGAAGCTTTGACCAGATACTCGGCAACCCGCTCGAACGTGTCTTTGTCAAGCCCGGCCGAGGGTTCATCGATAATCAACAAAGGCTGGTTCGCAATCGAAGCCCGAGCGAACTGGACCAGACTATTTTCAACCCGAGTGAGTCCGGAAGGGTATTCTGAGGCCTGTTTCAAGAGAGAAAATTCGGTCAACATCTTAAATAGCCGGTCATTGCGAACAGATTTGGAGGCGCCTGAAAGAATAAGTGGGAAGGTAATATTTTCACTCACTGTCATAGAAGGCATTAATGAGAAAATCCCCCCCACGCCGCCTATCCGATTGAGTCCTTTTCTGGAACTACCGAAAAAACGTTTTTTCATGGCCGCACCAAAAACGGAGACCGAGCCGGTCTCGGCATAGCAGCGCCCAATTAAAAGGTCCACCAGGGAACTCTCTCCGGATCCGGCCCCACCCAGGATAAAGGCGGTATTCCCCGGTTTCAGCTCAAAACTGAGGTCTTTGAATACCTGCGCGCCTCGGCGCGATTTGAGGTATACGTTGTATAATTCAATAACTGGTTGTTCGTTCATATGATTCAGACGCTGTCTGTTTATTTGACTAACACCGCTCAATTAAGTAAATTTGTGACCAAAACCAATTGACCGAAAGTCCAAAATGATGTTACAGGATCGCCGTTCGAAATACAATTTAAAAAGAGCCGCACTGCTTGTTAGTCTGTGTTGGACGATCATATTAGTGACCGGCGGTACAGCCGGTGCCCAGGGTTGGCAAACAGTCCCGATCCCGGCATCCGAACAGTTGACTGCGGTCTTTTTTGTCGATTCCGATACCGGCTATGTCGCTGGCAGCCAGGGCAAAATTTACCGGACCTTCGACCAGGGGCAAACCTGGGAGAGTTTTCCGATCTCACCGGGAATTACGGTCGAGGACCTGTATTTTCACAATTCCGATACTGGTTTTGCCTGCGGTCGACGAGGTACGATTTTTGCCACTTATGATGCCGGGTACAATTGGATAAATAAATCCCTCTCCGATACTCTCCCCTGGTTTTTTGATATCGAGATGTTTGACCGCGATAACGGCCTGATTATCGGGGCCACCCGTGAGCCTGACAAACCGATGAATGGTATCTCGCTTCGCACCACCGATGGAGGCATAAGTTGGTCAAAAATGCCGCCGATTGGAATGGGGCTTAGCGAAATTGCAACCATTCCAGGCAAGGCAGCTTTGTTCACATCGTTTGGCCGGATCAATGAATCAAGAGACAATGGCAAAACCTGGACTACGAGAGTGACCCACAATGGAAGTCCGGCCCGCACTCTTTCCATCAAAGGCTCAACCGGGCTGATCGCCGGACCAAACGGCATGATTCACTATTCTAAAGATACAGGAAACACATGGTACGTAGTTGAACAGCCGTACGATAAAGTCTTTATTGCCTCAGTTCTTGTTAGCGACCAGATTGGTTACCTGGGCGGCGTCAATACCCCAATCATGAAAACAGAAGATGGGGGGCGCACCTGGACCGAAGAATCAGGCACCAAGGACTTCGTAGTGTTTGATATGTGCGTCACCGGACAAAACGTCTGGGCAGTGGGACCGCAGGGGAAAATAATGTCCAAGCCGGTTAAATGACGATCTAGAATTGATCGACTTTTATCAAATTGATACCAGTCGGTCTTCAGAATTGATGAATCTCGACCGGAGCGCCTCGTAGAATTTCTTTTTCCAGACAGTTTACAAAAAAAACCTCGTACTCCCTAAGGGAGCACGAGGCCATTAGCACTATTTGAGTCATCTTAGTCCTTCATTGAGGCCAGGAAGCGCTCATTATTCTTGGTCTTGCGAATACGATCAAGCAGGAACTCCATCGCATCCACGGGACTCATCTCGGCCAGAAACTTACGAAGTATCCAGATCTTGGTGAGGGTATCAGGATCCATAAGGAGTTCTTCCTTACGAGTCGAGGAGCGATTTATATCCATGGCCGGGAAAATTCTTCGGTCAGCCAGTCGACGGTCCATGACCATTTCCATATTGCCGGTGCCCTTGAACTCCTCAAAAATAACCTCGTCCATACGTGAACCGGTTTCAATCAGGGCCGTCGCAATGATTGAAAGAGAGCCGCCTTCTTCGATATTTCTGGCTGCACCAAAAAACCTCTTCGGTTTGTGCAATGCATTGGAGTCAACGCCACCGGAAAGAATCTTCCCGGAATGAGGCACGACGGAGTTATGGGCGCGAGCCAGTCGAGTGATTGAATCGAGAAGAATGACAACATCGTGGCCGTATTCCACAAGGCGTTTTGACTTTTCAAGGACCATCTTGGCCACCTGCACATGCCG
This sequence comes from Candidatus Zixiibacteriota bacterium, assembly GCA_030619345.1. Taxonomy (GTDB): domain Bacteria; phylum Zixibacteria; class MSB-5A5; order GN15; family FEB-12; genus JARGFS01. The sequence continues at coordinate 2,763 of JAUXBO010000015.1, forward strand.
CTCAGCCGGTTCATCAAAAGTAGAAGAAACGACTTCTCCCTTGACCGAACGCTTCATATCGGTCACTTCTTCGGGACGCTCGTCGATGAGTAAAACAATCAGTTTCACCTCGGGATGGTTCGTGGTAATAGATTGAGCAATCTTTTGCAGAATGATTGTTTTACCGGCTTTTGGCGGAGATGTAATCAGTGCTCGCTGTCCTTTTCCAATCGGACACATCAGGTCGATTATACGGGTCGTCACATCATCTGAATTGACTTCGAGCTTGAACGCCACCTCGGGATAAAGCGGGGTGAGATTATCAAACAAAGATTTGTGCTTGGCTATATCCGGCTCCTCGTAATTGACAGCCTCTATCTTGAGCAGTGCAAAATAACGTTCGTTGTCCTTTGGAGGACGCACCTGCCCCGAGATTATGTCGCCAGTTCGCAGGTCGAATCTCTTGATCTGCGATGGAGAAACATAGATGTCATCCTGTCCCGGAAGATAGTTGTAATCCGGCGAGCGGAGAAAACCATAGCCTTCTTCGAGTTGTTCCAGAACGCCTTCGGCCAGAATTATTCCTTCCGACGAAGAAGCATTCTCCATAATCTTGTAGATTAGCTCTTGCTTGCGCAGCCCGGAGACGCCAGGGATATCTTTCCCTTCGGCAATCTTGAGCAGGTCAGCTATCGTTCTCGTTTTTAGATCAGCGAGTTCCATTTTCGTATCCTATTTGAATCTGTTTTTTATGCCAGTCTCGTAAATCTTAGTCATCTGTTAATTCTTCGACGGGAGCGTCACCCCATAGCTTCTCAAGAGCATAAAACTGACGTGTCGGTTCAAGAAATATGTGAACCACAACATCAATATAATCGAGCAATACCCATCTTCCGTCAGAGGCGCCTTCGCGATGGTATGGCTTCACACCTTCCTCCAGCAATCCGTCATCAATAGCCTTTGCAATCGCCTTTACCTGTACATCCGCGTCGCCGGAAGCGATCACAAAAAAATCGCATACCGAAGAAATCTCCTTAACATTGAGAATTCGGACATCAAATCCTTTGCGGGTGAGGGCGAGTCGACCCGCCTTGCGGGCCAGTTCCAGTGCGGTCAAATCTGCCAAAGTGTTGGTTATGAATCCTCTGTTATTAAATTATCTCTTAGCTTCTGCATATCCATATTTTCACCGATTAGAATTGTGACAGTAACAAGGTCAGTATTGAATTCCATTGGCCTAAACTCAAGTTCCGACGGACGGCACCCAACAAGTTCCGAAGTTAATATAGCTGCTGTCAGGTTTGCTTCCCTTGAAATCACAAGAGATTCGGGGACATCCAATCGTCTGATCCTCGATGTATCCACGATCCTGAATTCCAGTTGTTCGTTTTGAAAACCTGATAGAAGTTGACACAGGTCTCGCATAGCACCCTTGTTTGAGGAAGCGTTGAGTACCTGAAGCCGTACAATGTGGGTCGGCAGCTTGATCTCGTGAGAAACCTCATTCGTTAATCTCCCGACTACAACGGTAGCATAAACCACGGCTACTGAAAACACCACGATGAGCATTGGCATAAACAGCACGCGACTGAGTTTTTGTACGCGACCCCGGTGGGCGGAGTTTTTCTTTCTTATCCTGGTTTTCTTATCTGGCTTCTGCATTTAGCGATTTGAGGGAGGGAGATCAAGTGAAGAGGGTCAGACGGTTGTACCGTCTCATCAAGATTCATTGAGCTATCGTCAGTATCCCCTCCTATACCAAAAGTCATTTCGATAATCCAATGTCCGGTAGTCAATGCGAAGATTGAAATTTCGCGACGGATGATAATCAAGAGAGAAACCGGGCAGGATGCATGCATCATTGTTTGTATTGCCCAGCAGGCCTCCCGGATTGTGTACCAGGTTTACACTAAAGGCAATTGAAAGACTGCGGGAAAGATCGTAAGACATATTCGAATTCCACATTCCAATAGACCCGGAACTGTTGCCGCCGGAAAAAAACGATACCGAATAGCTATTCGACCAACGGACCCGAGAAAAATCGATTAGTGAGAACGGAGATACTGCCGGTGCGACCCCGAGGCTGTTACTTCTCTGGTAACCCTGATACGAAACATCGTCAACAAACTGAGCGGCCACGGCCGTAGTCAGAAAAAGAGCTATGAATATGAATGCGAAAAACTTCATCAACATCTGTAAATCCTTACTTGATCGAAATCTACCCAACGGCTCCGGCGCCGTCAACTACAAAACGACCCGATAACGACACATCGTCCTGTATCAGTAATACGTACTAGCTAATGGAATGGAACAATAAAATCGTGTCCCTACTGAAGCCTGTCGGCAAAAATCTCACCCAACTGAGATAGTTGCTCCGCCGAATTGACGCCGCGAAGTTCATCAGGATTATCACTGGCCACCACCGATACCCTTAAGCCCTTGTCGTGTAGTATCTTAATTGTGTCGGTCAGATAGTACTCACCCTGACTATTGTCGTTTCCGATTACCTTGAGGGTCTCGAAAAGAACCCGATTGTCATAACAAAAGGTGCCGCTGTTTATCTCGGTTATCCGGCGTATCTCCTCCGTGGCGTCCTTGTGCTCTACGATAGCTTTTAGAATATCGGTGCCCGGTTCACGGACTATCCTGCCGTAGCCTCCCGGATCTTCGAGGATAGCCGAAAGGCAAGTTGCACTGGCCGAAGTTTCGCCATGAGTGCCAAGTAGTTTTTCGATACTTTCGGCGGACAGAAATGGAACATCACCCAAAGCAATGAGTGTCGTACCCTCAAAACCGATCATCGCTTCTTCAGCCATCATCACCGCATGCCCGGTACCCAATTGCTCACGCTGCCAAACAATTTTGGCTGGATAATCGGTCAGGGCTTGCTCAACCAGTTCACCTTTAAATCCTACCACAACAACAATCCGGTCAAATTCTAACGCGACGAGAGTATTCAACAGGATTTTTATAATCGGTTGCTCGTTGATCTCATGCAGCACTTTGGGAAGATCGGAATCCATTCGCTTCCCCTTGCCGGCAGCCAGAACTATAGCAGCTTTTTTATCGGTCACAGATTTTTCTCCATCGGATATTCTAAGTAGCGCTCACCTGGAGATACCAGACATCAGACATCAGTGGGATGATTGGCGGAGTCGACATGAACCACTTTCGGCTCAAAGCCGTCAATTTCTTCGGTGTGCAAATGACCATAAGCAATGATGATTACCAGATCACCCTTGCTGACCAGTCGTGCGGCCGCACCGTTGACAACTATTTCCCCTGATCCGCGTTTTCCTTCGATGACATAAGTCTCAAAACGCTTGCCATTGGCAATATTGGCCACGGCTACCTTTTCCCATTCAACCAGGTTGGCCTTATCCATCAAATCGCGATCAATCGTAATCGAACCAACATAGTCAAGATCGCAGTCGGTGATGGTGGCGCGATGGATTTTCGATTTGCAGATTGTTATCATCATTTTATATCTACTCCGTTCGGGCAGATAATATACTCAATTATCCGCACTACGCAAGCGCTTTAGGCAACTTGCCCATACTCCTTCCCGCCCCATAACAGACTCTGCACCAATTAGTTCCGCCGTGTAGCTCAATAATATTCATGCCCGTTCAGTCTGATCTCAGGCTTTGACCTCCACCCAGTTTCAGACCGGGTGGCAAACCACCTTTTTTCAGACGGCAAAAAGCTGAGTTGACCAAACCTACTGTAAAACTCAGGCCTTGATTTCCACCCAGTTTCGGGAAGGGTATATCTCCAATTCTTCGCTGATCCGCTCAATCGACTGGATCAGGTTGTTCCAACTGACCAGATGCCGCGCTTTGCGGGGCTCCAACCAGCGAAACTCCTCATTTTCCTTTGATAACACGACTTCGGAATCCGGCGTAACAACAGCCACTATTAGGGGAAGTATCCAGATAGCGTCATATTCCGGCTCATAAAATTGAACCAGGTATTCGGTCGCCCACATGCTCCGCGGGGCCAATTTGGTTTCCTCTTTGAGTTCCCGAACCACTACCTGCGCGACCGTCTCGTCCCCTTCTTTTCCACCGGTCAAAAAGCCCCAGCATCCCCCGTAGGATTCTGTCTGTGCTCGTTTCAGCACCAGAAATTTCCAGCCGTCGTCATCTTTCTTCACCACCGCCACATTAACGCCCGGCGATTCTATCTTGATGTCTGTTCTGTTGGTCATTCTCTTCTCTCAATATATAGATTCATCATTCAGTTCGAGAGTCAATTAAGGAATGCTTGCCTAAAGGTCAACACAAATATTGGGATATCTACGATTTGAACATTGTGGTGCGCGGCAGGTCTCCCGACCTACCTGCTCTTCGCTGGGTGGCCCACCATTTATGGTAGGTTTTGTCGATTACGAATCCGTGATTGGCGTACGTCCTCGTGCGCCGACTCCGATCCTGCCGCTCACAAAAAACCCTGAGAAGAATCATTTACGAAAATAATCACCCATTCGACAGGCTCAGGGTGACTTGGGAACACTCCCTACAGCAGCTTCATATTATCGATCAGGCGTACGCCGTGGATACGGACGGCCAGAGAACAAATCGTGTTCTTGACGACGTGCCGGGTTGGCTTGAGCGATTCGAAGTTGGTAAATTCAACATAGTCAATCTTAGCTGTGCGGCATGTGGCACTGAGAACTGCTTTCATTTCACGTAAAATTAGCGTGGTGTCGCCTATGCCGGACTTGACCATCTCCTTGGCGGTGTGCAGCGCATAGTATAGCGCCCGTGCCTCAGGTCGTTGTTCAGATGTAAAATATTTGTTTCGTGATGACATAGCCAAACCGTCCCGTTCGCGTATGGTCGGAGCGATAACGAACTTGATCGGGTAGCCAAGATCGCACGTCATCTGCTTGAGGACCATCGCCTGCTGGTAGTCTTTCATCCCGAATACCGCGACATCGGGGCGCGTGATATTGAACAATATGGCTACTATCGTAGTGACCCCGCGAAAATGGGTTGGCCTCGCTTTCCCCTCAAGGGACTGTGTCAGCGACTCGACATTGACATAAGTCTGGAAATCTTCGGGATAGATGTCATCTGCTTTGGGGATAAATATAATCTCGCTACCAGCTTCTTTGATTTTTCTTACATCCCCTTTTTCATCGCGCGGATACTTGGACAGATCATCGTTGGGTCCGAATTGGGGCGGGTTGACGAATATCGTAGTTACAATTACATCCGACTGCTTTTTTGCTTGGCGAATCAGCGACGCATGTCCTTCGTGCAGAAACCCCATTGTCGGCACGAGACCGATTGTTTTCCCTTCGGCTGCCAGTTGCCGGGCGACACGCTGCATTTTGGATACGGAACGGATAGTCGTAATTTTCTGTTGAATTTTAGCCATAGGCAAATATATCGAATTGCGTCAGCAATTCAAACCGATAAACAATACTCGTTAGGAAGAAGTAGCTAACTACAAAGTGGATCACCACATAGTGGCCTCGCCATCTAAGTGACCACGTCACTATGTGACCTCGTCGTCACCTATCGGGGGATTCAGGTTCTCGTCCTGGTGAAAGAGAGAATCCTCGGTATGAAGTTCGTAGCCATCGCTGATATACCGGATCGCAATAAATGTCCGTGCCTGCGCTGTCGCCAGGATAGCCAGAAAGTAACCGATGATCGAAACAAAGATCAAAAAGAGCATAACCGACATCAGATGCCCAGCGGCCATATCAGACCCGCCGGTCGCATACTTTCCAAGAGAAATCGACCAATCCACACCCGGTAAGACGCATAGTGTTTGTTCTACCAAGTCAGAGCGAAGCGGCAAATGGGAAAGGCCGGAACGTACCAGTTTTTCAATCTTCTCTCCCCCGCCCAGAGCGGAGGCCCAGACCGAAAATTGAACGGCGCGATAGCAGAAATAGGCGTAGACAAATGCGGCCAGTTTCCCGGCCACCAGCGCATAGAGCGTATATCCGGCCCACCGAAACGGTTGACGGATGATTGTCGAAAAGGTCTGCAGGATAGTCTGGAATGATTCGCGAGTTTTATCAGCCGCCGCTACAGCAGGCATCAGCAGCAGCGATACCTGGAAGACGACAAAAACAAATAGCGTCACCATGGCAACGATGAAGCCGGGGAAAACAAAAAAGATTGAGACAATCCACTCGCCGATAAACGGAATGCGACCTATCAATCCAAACAGGAAAAAGAGCAGCACGATAAAGCCCAAAAAGGCGGCAATAGCCAGTTCTGAGAGAAACAGTTGGTTGAAGCGCGACAGGCCGAACTTGATCGCTTTGCGAGCTGACATGAACGGGTTTCCCCGGACGTCTTCGATTTCAATAGCCGCCACACAGAACATCCCGAGCATGATTGCCAGTAATGCTCCAATCACACCAAGCGAGTAGATTACCTGACCGAAGGCATTGGCATAACCGATATTGTAGGCTGGGAAAAAACCGTAGGCCGCCCAGATCTGTTCCAGGTTCTCACCTTCGGCGGCCGGAGCGAGATATGCGAACAAGTCGAAAATCAGCAGTGCGGCGACAAGGGAGATCGTCATCACGAGGATTTTCTTGGCTTTCATAGCCAGCACCGGTGCCCAGATTATATCGTGGAAATTGTATTTTGGCTTATCACTCATGCCCTGAAACTCGCAGTTATAGTTCGTGCTGTCAAGCATTATACAATCGGTAGTGGGGACTTAAAGGACTAATGTCGAAACCGCAGGGGATTTCGACCTACTGAGAACGAATTCTTGTGCTCGGTGAATCTTCAGATTCGCCGAGTTCGTAGTGTCTTCAGGTATGAAACTCTATGATATCACCATCGCTGAGGACAAAATCTCGCTGTACGCGCTGGCCATCGAATTTCCCCTCACCCCATATCTTGGCAAACTTGAGTTTCTGCGAAAAATCTTTGTGCAGATGGGTCGCCGCTTGTTCAACGCTGCCGCCGATGAGGAGAATTATCGGATCGTGGAAATCAGCCTCATGACCAACCGGCTTGGTATAAACGCGCATAATGTCAAGGGCCTCAAAAACTGCTTTTCTGAATCCGTCCAGACTCTCGTCGTCAAGAATCGAGGTTGGTGCGATCACAAAATCACCATACTGCTTTTTCAGCGTAGAGTAGCGAACGCCGTCCTCATCGTCATACTCTTTGTGTGCGCAGATGATCGTCTTTTTGTAGGAAAAACGGGCGTCCTCGGGATCGTCGGTGACTTCCGGTTTGAGAATGATCCGTTTTTCTTCGAGAAGGTCGGTGACTGTCTTAAGATCGCCGACCATACTGTCGGTAGAGAGATCGGCCACCAGAACGACCCTATCGGCGTTGCGAATAAGGCTGGAGAGAAAACCCTCGAATGATTCCGTAGAAATCGGCGGGGTATCGATAAGTTGAATCTGCACTGTCTCGTACTGCATCATACCGGCCAGCGGTTCTCTGGTCGTGTACGGATAGTCGGCGACCAACGGCTTGGCATGGCTAAGACTATCCAGCAATGAAGACTTCCCGCTGTTAGGTGGCCCAATCAGAATCACCTGCCCGGCTCCCTCTTTTTCAATATGATCGTGAGCCGGTGCCTGTCGCGTGCCGTGCGATTTCTCTCCACCTTCAATTGTCTTTCGATGCTTGGATATTTTGGTTTTCATATCAGCCTGGAGATTCGCTGTACCCTTGTGCTTGGGCATCATTCTTAGAAGCTCCTGGGCCAGGCGAAGTTTTTCGCGCGGGTCGCGTTCGGCCTTGTACTCGCGCTCTAACTCGTAATACTGTGGCGGTAGATTCGCAGGCATATTTTATTGATAACTAATTTGGGACTAACTTACAAGTCAGACTCGTGTTCCTCGTCACCCAAATAATTCCAATCAGGACTTATTTTGAGTTCTTAGTCAGGATTTTCCGCGCGGTATCACAAACAAATTCCAAGTCGGCGTCACTCAGGCCGGGATAGAAGGGAAGTGACAAAACTCTCTGGCCAACATGGGCCGTATTTGGGAAATACTGCTCTGTAAGAGAAAGAGCTTCACGAAAAAAAGAGAACTCAAACAGAGGCTGGAAATGTACACCACACTCAATTCCGGCGGTAAGCATCTGCTTCATAAACTGACTGCGATCTATTTTCAGTCGCGACAAATGCAACTTGATTATGAACAGATGCCAACCGCGCCCATACCCGTCTTGCTCACTAGGCAGTTCACATTGCTCTTCTAAACCAGTCAATAGTTCCCGGTAACGATTCGCCAATCTTGCACGCTCTTTCTGGTGTTTCTCAAACGCAGTCAATTGACCCAGCCCAACGGCGGCGTGCAAATCAGAAAGATTTGCTTTGAACCCGAGGTGCTGTACATCGTACGCCCATTTTCCGCTATCGGATCTCTCCCTGGTGGAAGTTGAGAGGGCGTGTCGGCGAAGCAGCTTGATGGTCTCAATCAGCGCCTCATGTTGCGAAACAATCATGCCGCCTTCACCGCAGGTCAGGTTCTTGGTTGAATAAAAGGAGTAGATTGAAGCATCGACATGGTGAGGTATCGACTTAGATTTATAGGTCGCCCCGATGGCATGGGCTGAGTCCGAAATTAACGGAAGCTCAGCCCTCTTGCAAATTTCCCCAATCCTCTCGTAGTCACAAGGGTATCCCGCTATATCGATCGGAACCACGGCGGCAGTTTTGTCGGTGATCTTACGCGCAATTTCATCCGGATCAATATTGAGCGTTTGCGGATTTATATCGGCCAACACCGGGGTCGCCCCGGCATGCATGATCGCTTCAATTGTTCCAACGAATGTAAACGGGGAGGTTATTACTTCCTTGCCGCGCCCGGCTCCAAGAATTGACAGCACGATCTGGAGTCCGGTAGTACAGGAGTTAACAGCAGCAGCCTGTTTCATACCCAAGTATTTGGCCACTTTTTTCTCAAGAGTGTCTACGCGTGGGCCGCTGGTCAACCAGCCGGATTCCAGACAGGACCTGACCTCATCAAACGTTGCCTTCTCCAGGGCCAGATCGAATAACGGTATTTTACGATTCTTGTTCTTACCCATTGAGTAGTCTCAAATAAAGTGTTGTCATCTGATCGAGAGATTTCTCCCAACTATAATTCTCTCGCACGAATTTATAACCGGCTTCACCCATCAACCGGCATTTCTGCAGATCATTTGCCAACCTTAGAATTTCTGCCGACAACGCCGCCACATCATTAGGCGGCACCAGCAGACCGGTAACTCCATCCCGCACAACTTCTGGGATACCGCCTATATTCGAGGCAATCACGGCTCGGCCGCAGGCCCCGGCTTCGATTACCGCAACACCAAACGACTCCGAGGCCAAAGTCGATGGCATCAGCATCAGATGATGATCCCGAATCAAGTCATAGATTTTCCGATTGTCGACAAACCCTGTGAACCGCACATGATCGGACAGACCGAGCGATACGGTCATCCGCTTGAGTTCGTCCGTCATTTCCCCGTCACCGGCCATCGTCAGACTCATCTCAGGAAATTCTCTGACGACTCGTGCGAAAGCCTCAAGGAGGATATCAGGCCCGTATTTTTCTCTGTGCCCTTTGATAAAACAGAGCTTGAATGGTCGTTCCGGTGGCATAGGTGCCGTCTCGACCGGGAGTTCCACCCCGAATGGAACGACGGTAATCTTTGGTGCAAGGTCTTTGTCAAGACTGAGGCAGACGTTGTAGAGCAACTCGCTGGTAGCTGTGATGTGATCCGCCTTCCGGAGGACATTTCGGATCACCACTTTTGCGAATGGCTTCTTCACAAAGTCCATTACATCCGCACCCCACACCGAGACTACACAAGGACGGACTTTCGTCCGCATTGCCCACCAGGCAAAGCCGGTCGCATAGTGAGCATGCACAATATCCGGCCCAAATGCGCGTGTTTCCCGCAAGACCTTGCCGACTCCCGTCAGATAGGACAAACGGCTCTTTCGAGAGATTATGGCTGTTTCCACTCCCTCAATCGGCTCACCACCCAACGAGATCACTTTCACCTCATGCCCGCGTTCTATCAGGCCGCGTGACCAGCGCTGCACATGAACCGATGAAGCCCATCCAAAAATTATAATACGCACGACCGCTACATCTCCCCTACCGGCTGGCGTTTACGAAAGGTATGAATCAATCCTCTTAACGAGCGCGATCCCCCAAGCAGAATCAGCGTCACCAAGAACAAACCTGCAATAGCCACAAGGGTCACCGCAAGGAAGAAAATAATCTCAACTTGCGAGACAGGCCTATAGACCAGCCAATACTCCTTGACCGTCATTAATGCAACGGCAGCAATCGGCCCGGCTACCAGAATCTGCGCAAGAAAGAGGGCAAAACGAGAGCGGTCCTTCGTAACGACTTTCTTTCCCAGGAGAACTACCAGCAGTATCGCCATCACCAAAAAAGCCAGTGAAGTCGCCGCCGATATACCGGGGTATCCAAACCACTGGGGAAGAAAAGCGGTACCCACGAATTTCAATAGAAAGGCTACCAGCACTAGGCTCAAGACCGACTTGGTCCATCCGCCTGAGTAGGCCGCCCTAATCGAAGTTGAGATTATAAACAGCGCCACGATGGTGGGAGCGTAAGGTCGCAAGATACTGGAAGTAATCTCGACAGAATAAGCATCAAACTTGCCGCGCTGAAACACCAGGCTTATTATCTCTTCGGCCCCAACGTACACAAACCCGGCCAGCGGTATGGCTATCAACACGGCGGCGGAAATTGCACGGCTATAAATTTTACCAAATTGGCCATGATTGTCCAACACTGATGCCCGAGAAAACAGTGGAAACAGAACCGTTCCAATAGCAAAACCGACGACCGCATCCGGCAACTGAACCAGAACCTGAGAGTAATTGAGAGCCGATATGATACCTTCGCCGAAGGAAGCGGCATAGTAGCGGTCGATTAGAAAGTACGACCGATTGACCGCCTCAATTAGCAACAGCAGCGACGCCGTGGCCAGCAGAGCTCGAGTTTCATCACCAAATAGGGACCATCGGAAACCGGCACGCGGGACAAGTCCGAATACCCGGGCCAGAAGATACATATTCTGCAGGGTAAGTCCGCCGACAAGACCAAGCGCCACGGCTCCTATTGAGAGTTGCTCGGACAGAAGCAGGACGGCACCAATTGAGAACAGATTGAAAACAATGTATCCGGCAGCCGGGTAAGTAAAAATCCCGCGAACGTTGAGAAAAGCTCGGGAGATTGCTTCGACCGTCATCAAAGTAACCATCAACGAAGTCAGACGGGCAAAAAATACAATCCGTGTGAATTCCTCGGCGCTATAATCGGAAGCCCATAATTTCATTACTATCGGCGCCGCAAAATAGATCAACGCCGTCGCGCAAATTGAAAGCAGGAAGTAACCATTGACAACCGGCCAGACCGACCTCATCGACTGCGGATCATCGGCTGTTTTCATTTTGCGCGAGAGAAAGGGCACCAACAGATAGACACCAGCATAGTTAAATATCCCGGCCAGGAGCGCGGGCAGCATGATGGCAATGAGGTAAGTATCGTAAAGAGCGGAAGTACCGAACTGGTCGGCAATAACCATCTCCCTCAAAAAGCCAAGCAGCTTGGAGAAAAAGGTGACGCCGGCCACACCAAAAATAGCTTTGCGTATTGTCGAAGAAGTCAATTAGACTCCTTTCAGAAAAGTCACCAGACTTGAAGCGATAATATGCGAAGGACGCTTTCCGTCCACACGATGGTCGATCTGGCTGACCTTACCTGGCCGCTTCCACGCCGCCATTACTTTCCGTTTATCCAGTGAGACCAAACGGTTGCCCATTTTCAAGAGTTCCACCCATTCGGTTTCATCCCGCAGCGTCAGCACCGGTGTGCCCAAAAACAGAGCCTCCTTTTGCAGTCCGCCCGAGTCGGTCATTACAAAGCGCGCAAAACAAGCCGCAGTCAAAAGGTCACGATATCCCAGCGGATCACAAATATTCACATTCTTGTTTTTTGTCAAACGTGTTAGAAGACGACTCTTTTGCAGTAATTTTCGGGTTCGTGGATGGAGTGGGAATAGAATGGGTAGTTCTATCTCGTCGAGGATATCACACAGACAAACCAGATTATCACGAGAGTCGGTGTTTGAGGCCCGATGAAAAGTCAGGAGACCGAACTGATTCGGGACAAGTCCCTGAGCGCTCAAAAAATCCTTGTTACTGCGAATCATACTCCTGGAATCGTGAAGCAGTTCGTACATCAAGTCTCCTGATCGTACCAGTCCTTCCTTAATTCCCTCGCGGCGAAGATTCCGAATCGCTGTTTCGGTAGGGCAAAAGAGTAGTTGGGCCAGCTGATCGGTAACCCTTCGATTAATCTCCTCCGGCATATCAGGCACAAACGACCGCAGGCCCGATTCAACATGTGCAACCGGGATTGACAGCTTGGCCGCGGCCAGAGCTCCTGCCAACGTACTGTTGGTGTCACCGTAGACGATGACCGCATCCGGACGACGGCGAATAAACAACGCCTCCAGTTCTTCCAGCATACGACCGGTCATGGCCCCGTGAGTAACGCCGCCAATGTTCAAATTTATAGTAGCTCTGGGAATTCCGAGTTGCCTGAAAAAGACACCGGACATGTTGTGGTCATAATGCTGGCCGGTGTGCACAATCACATGCCGCACTTTTTTTGAAAGAACTTTTGCAAGCGGGGCCAGCTTTATAAACTGGGGCCTTGCTCCCACAATCGAAAAAACTGTGCCCTTGATTTTCATAACGAGCAATGATAGCCCAAACAGTTACCCTTTTCAAGTAATAAGAGCGGCTGAACTACTCGCCCTCCACGGTCGGCACAGTCGGAAAAGAGAAACATACAAACCCTGATGAAGTTACTAAACGGCAACGGCTGCGACAGCCTCTTTGACGGCCGCGATTACTTCCTGCTGTTCAGTATCTGTCATCTCCGGGTAAATCGGTATCGAGAGCACTTCGGCAGCCGCCTTTCGCGTCACCGGGAATTCATCGGCCGCGTAACCCAGATCAGAAAAACAGTCCTGAACATGGAATGGGACCGGGTAATAAATCTCATTACCAATACCGCGCTCTCTCAAAAATGTCTGAACCCGGTCTCTCTCCGGTACGGCAATGGTATACTGATTGTAAATGTGGAAAGTCGTATAATCTTTCACCACTGGCGTCCGAACAGATTCAACCTCGGCAAACGCCTCATTATAAATCCGGGCGTGCTCAATACGTTTTCGCGACCAGCCATCAAGATATGGCAGCTTCACCAACAGGACGGCAGCTTGCACGGTCGCCAATCGAGAATTATAGCCAACAATACGATGATAATATTTCGGCTTTGATCCATGCATCCGGAGGATATTCAAAAGGTCATCATCTTCCTGATTGTCACAGACAATAATACCGCCATCACCGGCCGCACCGAGATTTTTGGACGGGTAAAACGAGAAACAGCCAAAGTCGGACAGCGATCCGGCCCGCTTCCCTTTATATTCGGATCCAATCGCCTGAGCGGCATCTTCGATCACTTTCAGATTGTGCCTGGCTGCGATTTTATTGATCGGG
>JAUXBO010000175.1 GCA_030619345.1 Candidatus Zixiibacteriota bacterium
AAAGGGCGTGATCTGAATATGAAGGGGGAGTATATCATTCGTATACCAAACTCAGAAAGAGATGACACGATTAAGTTCCATTTTGATCTGACCGCCCCCTGATCCTACATCAATTGCCCAATTTTATAAGTAGTGAAATAGACATCCCAAGCCAGGTAGAGTGAAACCAGTCCGTACGGAATCAGCAGATACCGACGCCATTTTGACTCAATAGCGCTCCCAATCATAATGAACATCGGAAATGCGATAACGATGTGTCGGTAATAACAGTCGCAGGTTCCCATCGTGGGCGTAAACAACAGAATCCCAAACATGAAAACTTGCCAACTGACCGGCAGTCGTCGATTGTACATCAGGGGAATCGTGATCAGCACAAAGAGGACCATCACGTAGACCGGGCTGCTGATAGACATTTCAGTAAGTACCCTGTAAAAGGTCACAAAAGGAAGCATGATTTGGTGGCTGTAGTAGTACTGAGCATGGATACTGGTGTACAGGAAGAAATTATCGAAAGTCATCCAGTAGTACGCAAAGTATATAAACATGGCCGCGCCGATGGCTCCAATCGAAGAGACCACGACAATCCGTTCGCCGGGACGCAACTTCCTGTAATTGGACAGTAAGTAATAGAGAAGAACAAAGCCGATGACTGCACCGGACGGATAGGTCACCGTCAAGAATCCGGTCAGTGGGATCATCAGCCACGATCGGTTTTTCTCCAGCAGGTAGAGAATGGTGACCGCTAACAGCAGATATAGAGCGTAGGGAAAGGCAGTTAGAAAAAAGAACGATGACGGAAAAGCTGCCAATGCAATAAGGGAATATAGCGCGGAGCGCTCACCCAGTCGGTCGGCGACCATGCGATATATTATCAACATAGCTCCCAGGAGACTTAGCCAGCTTATGCCCAGCAGGCCATAGCGATGATCCACACCAGCCCAGCCGATTATTTTGGCGACCATCGGATAAAATGGAAACCAGCCAACGTTGCCGCAGATTGCTTCCGGATTCCAGTCGCATGGAAAGACTTCGTAACCGTCGCTGGCGATAGAGAAGTAGTGTTCTGCATCCCAAATAATCATGGCCGGGACAATCGAATCATATCGTGACTGGCCTATCTTGAGTCCAACGATGACAGCGATTAGGAGCAGTAACCAGATGCCGGTAGGGATCAGGAAACTTTTACTTTTAATGTATGATTTTATCATTAACTTATCTGTCAATATACAACAGGCTAATATAAATCGGTGGAATGAAATTAAGAAGCGGTAATCTTGCTGTTGGGGCGCTGTTTGCTGGTATGGCGTTGTTCTATACCTTGCCTTATTTTCTTAATCTCAACAATTGGGGCATTCGTGATTGGGACCTTTTTGCCACGATCACAGCCGTACCGATTGGATCGATTGCTCATTACGGTCAGTTCCCCTTTTGGAATCCATATCTGCTGGGCGGCAACATTCTGTTTCACCATCCCGAGGTCGCGGTCTTTTCTCCGTTCATATTTATTCACTGGCTGTTCGGAGTTGTGATTGGCCTGAAGATTCAGGTCTTTGTTTGCTATGTCGTCGGATTCTGGGGAAGTTATCGTCTGGCCCAATCGATGGGCATTTCAAAGACAGGGGCTGTGCTCGCATCACTGAGTTATTTTGGCTCTATCCACTTTGTGCTGCACTTTTCTGAGGGGCATATTCCGTTTACACATTTTTGTTTTTTTCCCTGGTTCGTTGTGCTGGTCAAGGAGTCGGTTAACGATTGGATCAAAGTTCTAACTGCCGCAGTTGTTTTGGCCTTGATGATTCTTGGTAATGGTGCCGCTGTACCGCTTTTGTATACGGCTCTGTTTTCGATTCTCTTTTTCCTGATGCTTGCCATGCAGGATGCCGAGTGGAAATATCTCCGCAATCTCACTCTGGCGGCGATCGGTGGTTTGTTATTGTCCGCCGTGAAGGCGCTACCCATGATCATCTATTTGTACCAAAATCGTTGGCCGGGCAGCCCGGACGAGTCCATCCCATTGACGGCCCTGGGGAAAATATTTTTTGGTTTTAAACATTCTCTGTTAGTGCAGAATTTCCCGGAGCAGGTCTGGGCCTGGCATGAATATGGCGCTTTCATTTCACCTCTGCTAATTCTGCTCGCTTTTGTATCTCTATGGCTGGCTTTTCGCAGCAGTCGCATTTGGGTTATCCTGTTGCTCTTTTTTCTGGCGTTGGGGGTGGGGAACCACGGCTCTTTTTCGCCCTGGTCAATTCTATCGGAACTGCCCGGGTTTTCTTCGGCTCGTGCCACCGGTCGTGCTTTTCAGTTTGTTATACTTTGCGCTGCCTTTATGGGGGGAATCGGCTTCGACCGGCTAACGGAAAGATTCAAGAATCAAGCCAGGGCAATTCGCTCCACGCCTTTGATTACAGCGGGCATTATAATTATGACAAACATGTTTTTGGCCTGGCCGGTTGCTTCCGAAGCCTTCAATCGCGATCCGCAATATGTGATCAGGTCAGAAATGTTTGAACAGGTGATTGAGGGATCGCAGCAGGCATACAAAAACTACCTTCAAAACCGGGGCTCACTAATTGCTCCGGTGCTGTCGGCCTATCATCCAAGTCGGGGGCTGGTTGATCAAGCGGGGAAAGTCATGTCAGAATATGTGCAATCCGGGGCGGCCAGGATGCTCTTTAGAGAATACACTCCGAACAGGATAACTTATTCAATTGACGGGGAACAGAGCGGCGAGATGATCATCGGAATGGGTTTTGATGCCGGATGGGCTGTTACCGATGGGCGGGAACTTTCCAGTCGTGACGGGTTAATTGTTGTACCATTTGGTGTTGGACTTCAGGAAATAATCCTGGAATACAGAACACCATACTTTTATCATGGGCTCTTGATCACGCTGTTATCGGTCGCAGGCGCACTTTTGTTAGTGGTCCGATTACGCCGCAATCGATTCCCGGAGAACTAATTCCTTAAGCGGCAACCCGTTGTCCCAGACTATAATACCGGTTGACATCAGTGTTCCATTGGGCTATTGTTGCCGATTAACAGGTCCGTGATTGAAAAGATTGAACCGTCCCATAGGGATATGAAGTAGAATTGGATATCGTGTCGTTTTATTTCGTAGTATCGCATCGGAAGTTGCTTCCGTTTCAATTTGCCTCCATCACGATTAATTCGAGTATAAGCACAGCGGTTCGATATCCGCTCAGTTCTTGGAGTTAGTTGCTTGGAAGATCATCACAACAACGTTTGGCTGTTTCTTGAGGCGATGGCCCGCAGGCGCAGGTTTATTGTCTTGTTTACTCTAATTGCCGTCGTAATGTCAACGGTGACAGTGGTTCTGCTGCCCGATTGGTACAACTCATCGGCATTGTTGTTGCCACCGGCCGAGGAAACGCAGCCGGTTATAAATGTCAGCGGAAGTGAGGGAGCTGGATTTGAGTTGAGTTCCCTGACTACTTCGGCTGATGTTTTGGTTCGCATTCTCAACAGTCGCAATATTTCTGACCGCATGGTGCGTCGCTTTTCGCTCATGGAACGTTTAGGCGCTGACAATATGCAGGAGGCCGAGAGAAAACTTCAGGATGTGGTTGATATTTATAAGACCGAAGAAGGCCTTCTGTATATCTCTGTAGATGATAAGGACCCGGCTTTTGCCGCCGAACTTGCTAACGGCTTCATTACGGAACTGGATTCGTTGACCTGCAGCGTTGCCAGCGAACAGGCGCGTGAGAAGGTCAAGTTTTTCAATGAAAGATTAGAGATCGCAAATGAGCAACTTGGCAAGGCCCGCAAAGCATTTCAGGAATTCCAGATAGAGAATCGCGCACTAGATTTTGAGGAGCAGACTCATCTGGCTATAGAGCAGGCGATCCAATTACGAGTTAAACTGGCCGAAATCGATATTGACATTCAACTTGCCGAACTGAATCTTGGCGGTAAAACCGCTAATTTCGTTGAGATGAAGAGTCGAAGAAAAGCTCTTCTGGACAAGTTGAAACTTATTGAGTATGGCGGTACCGAGAAATCATTCTTGACGCTCCCATTATCATCAATACCGGTCTTGCGCGGCCAGTATGATGCTCTATATGGTATGGTAGAAGTTTCCGAAGCCTTAACGTCGATGCTTTTCCAGCAGGTGGAGCAGGCAAAAATCCAGGAAGGTGGTCTAGTTGAATATTCAGTCCTGGAATATGCCCGCGAATCTGAAATCCCGGTACGGCCCAATCGCTTGATGTTACTTATATTCGCCTGTTTTGCATCACTGGTGATGGCTGTTTTCTTGGCCCTTCTCTTGGAGTACTTTAATGTACTAAAGGATAAGAGTCCACGTGATTATGACCGAGCGATCATGTTCTATAACGCTTACTTGGGCTGGTTGCCGGGAATGGGAAAGAACAGGCAGGACAAATAGACCGATAGTATCGTCGGGAATCGAATTGCAACTGATCGCACAATCCCGATAACTGTATAACGCATGAATGAATCAGGTTCCCGGAGAGAAAACGCACATGACAACTTCCATTGTTCACTCCAGTATAGAAATTGACGAAAGCTCGCGATATGGTGAATTTTGTGTTATCGGGAAGAATGTCAAAATTGGAAGCGGGTGTGTTATAGGCCATCATGTTGTCCTGCACGACGACGTGGAGATCGGCGATAACGTTCGTATTGATGATTTTTCGGTTCTCGGTAAGCTCCCAATGAAAGCGGCCAGTTCGGTTGTTACGAAGATCAAGGAGTTGCCCCCCTGTTACATCGAATCGGATTGCATTATCGGGACTTCAGTGGTCATTTACCGCGGCTGCACAATCGGGCACAAAGTGCTGGTGGCCGATCTGTCGACCATTCGTGAAGAAGTTACGGTGGGAGAGTATACGATTGTCGGACGGGGAGTTGCAATTGAAAACAAATGTAAGATAGGTCGCCGAGTTAAACTGGAGACAAACTGCTACATAACGGCGATGTCGACACTTGAAGATCGTGTTTTTGTCGCGCCCTGTGTGGCGACTTCCAACGACAACTACCTCGGTCGGACCAAAAAGAGGTTTGACAAGTTTTGTGGTGTGATAATCAAAAAGGGTGGTCGGGTCGGGTTGAATGCGACGATCCTGCCGGGGAAGACGATTGGCCGCGATGCTGTCGTAGCCGCCGGTGCGCTGGTAACAAAAGATATACCGGACAAACATATAGTGTCCGGTATCCCGGCCAGATTATTTAGAGAAGTGCCGCCCGAGGAACTTCTGGAGAATCAGGGCTGGGATGATATAAAGGAGAAATAGAATGGCCGTGCCGCTTCTGGATTTATCTCGTCAATATGATCTTATAAAAGACGATCTCAATACTGCCGTTTCCAAAGTTATGGCCCACTGTGGTTATGTTCTCGGACCTGAAGTGAAAGAGTTGGAAAGCGCCATTGCAAAATTATGTACCGTGGGACATGCACGCGGTGTTGCCTCGGGGACCGATGCCCTGTTGTTGGCACTCAAGGCCGCCGGCGTTGAACCGGGCGATGAAGTTATAACGACAAATTTTTCATTTTTTGCAACGGCCGGGGTGATTGCAAGATTGGGTGCCCGACCGGTATTCGTCGACATTGAACCGGACACATATAATATTGACCCGAGCCTTATTGAGTTGGCCATAACCGATAAGACCAAAGCCATTGTGCCGGTGCATCTTTTTGGGCAGTGTGCCGACATGGACCCGATAAACAAAATCGCAGC
>JAUXBO010000249.1 GCA_030619345.1 Candidatus Zixiibacteriota bacterium
CTCCAGATGACTGATTGTCGGAACCAGAGGTGTGGCCATGACGCCGATAGCGCCACGAACCTGGGCTACCAGCGCCGCCGCGACCGAGTAAATAGCAACCGCCTCAACTGATACGAACCACCCGATTACAATATTGTCCGACTGGTAGATCACAATCCATGTTATAACAATGAGAAACGAAAAGAAGCCGTAGTGGAACAGCTCTTTAGTTTTTTCGCGATCGATCAGCTTCCTTGAGAAGCTCATCTCCGGATACATCCGCGTCCGGATATAGTTCATGCCGAACTGATTGATGATATTCAGCCCCGCGACCATTGCGGCCATCTCCACCAGTCCGCAATCCAGTTCAAGAAGTACGACAATGCCGATAGTCTGCAGGATCTGGCGACCTATCCGGAAGGCGCTGGTGATATCAAAACGATGAAAAGCGCCCAGTGCGGTAAAAGGTATGAAGATATATGTCAGGACCTGGTCGAGCCCCAGGAACAGAAAGGTATAGCGGGCAACATCAACGAGTTCCTCCGGTAGCTGAAAATGCTGTATGACTGCAAAGGCTATAACAACTGCAGCAACCAGAATGACGGAAGCGATGATGCCGTAGACTCTGACCGAAGAGCTGTAAACCTGGTTGAGTTGATGCCAGTCCTTGGTAGCATAATGCTTGGAGATATAACGAACTATCGATTGCTTCATCCCAATGTCGGCCAGCCCCATGTAGGCCAGAATAGAGAAGGCTAACTGCCAAACACCGTACTGCTCCTTGCCGAGTTGATCAACGAGATAGGGAGTAAGAAAAAACGTGATTGCGATCCCGATTATCATCCCGATATAGATCATAAAGACGTTCTTGAAAAATTGACCGACAACGGATAGAGCGGGCCGGGAGTTCTCAGTACTAGTAGACGTCATCAGTTAGCGGCCTCTAAATGGTGAGCGGACCCGTTGCCGGGCGCTCAAAATGAAATGTGCCAGTTGACCGGGCAGTGCCGCCAGAAGGCGATGGGCCAGCGGTACAGAGCTCATTTTGGTGTGTTCCTCGCGAGCCTCCCTGGTACGTCCCAGAGATATCAAACTTGCAGATTTTTTCAAGCGGTATTCATCAATCACTTCGCGGTAGAGATCACCGTATCGGGCAAGATACTCTGGATCCGACCCCCAAATGCGCTCTGTTATTTCAATTCGAGTACTCGATTCAAGGAGGGCATCGGTGTCGGTAAGCCGAGATTCGGCGTCACTGTGATGTTGTACGGTTTCCACATCAAGGAATGTCGCCAATCCTGTTTTCGCCAGCATGCCATAACACAACTGCTCTTCATAAATAGGGACATCTTCAAAAAAGCGCAATGCTTCACCGGCCTCAACACGGCGGGCTACAAGAGTATCAGTGTTGACATGTCCGGATTTGACTGCCGATGGGTTCAAATCCCCGATGTACACCATAAAATCATCGTATTGCTCAGGTAATTCGGCTATCGTGGAGTACATCTTTCCGGGAGCAAGGATATGTTCCCAGCTACGAGAATCGCTGATCCACTCTTGCAGGGCTCGGCGAACCACTCGTCCGTCGCTGGTATTACTGATAAAATCCGTGAAGCAGTATAGAATTTCCGGCCGAGCCTCAAAAATCCGACGCTGTAACTCAAGTTTGCCGGGCATCCATTCATCGTCAGAATCAAGCAGAGCGATCAGGTCACCTCGAGCCTGGCTGATGGCCCGATTACGGGCAGCCCCGGCTCCGGAGTTTTCAATTTTGATATATATGATTCTGTCCATGAAGGGTTGCAGGACTTCAACCGTGTTATCCGTAGATCCGTCATCGATAACAATAATCTCGTCATCGTCCCTACTGTTCGTCACAGCCGACTTCAGAGCACGCAGCAGGAGTTGTGCCCGATTATAAGTTGGGATTATGGTCGAAACTGTTAGTAATGCCATTCTACACCGTTTATTTTGTTTTAATCAAGGCCATTTTGGACGACTGAATTCCCTTCAGAGAATTCGCTCAACACCTGTCTGACAATTGCAGCCTGACGGTCAATTGCCCGCCTGTTCAAATTCTGATGCACTCCCAGGGCCAGACACTGCTGGCGCCATGTCGACAGTTCGTTGCCGAGATCTGGTGGGCAGGAGCTATGAATACGCGACCAGAAATTGATCGATTCAACGCCAAGTTCCCCTAATCGCTTCTGTACTTCGAGCTTGCGTTCCACAAGAATCGGCAGAAATAGCGGACACATACCATCCGGCAGTCGATCAACCGGCAGGTCGGCAAATCCGCGCAGACCATCAGCCAGTCGTTCAAAGTTCTCTCGCCGTCTGGCTATAATACGATTTGGATTAATAAATCTCATCAAATAATAAGCCCATTTCGACGGCGCCAGTTTACTCATGCGAGGATCCCACTGCCCCTTCTCCGGATTGAGGTCTTCATGAATATCAACCGAGGTCGTTCGAGATATCCATCGACGCAGAGCCATGAGGCCACGCTCGATACCTGCCAGGGATGAAGCCCGAATACTTCTACGAAACAAGGCGACAGACTGTATCAGAGTAGTTTTGGATGAAACCGGTACCAGGCCATCCAATTTAACAGGCTGGTTGGAACGCAGGAAACCAAGTCCAGGCGTCGGGCATGTCTTGTGTACTGAAAATATCGCAATGTCTCCGTAGCGACCGAGCCAGCCGCCTGTATCCCGGCTGAACAGTGCCAGTGCACAATCCTCAATGACTTTTAGATCGTGCTTCTTGCAGAAAGCCATGATCTCATCCATAGGCTGCGGATAGCCAAAATAATGGATTACATATAATACCTTTGCATCCTGAAGGCGCTGCTCGACATCGTCTAGATCAATTCTCAGATCATCCGTAACGCTATAGTAAACCAGCTTGCATCCGGCAGCCAACAGAGTATCGATTTCAACGCCCTCGTGGTAGTTCGGTACCAGGATCGTTGCTCCCTCAAGTTTCTGGCTGAGCAGGCCGTGATACAGCGCCACGCGTCCGATCAGGGTCATGGAACCGTTGTCCTCAGTGAAGGGATAGCATTCTTGCCAGGCACGATTTCCGGGTGACAGGAGTCGGAATGGTGACAATGAAGGAAACGCGGGGATCTCCCGCCACGGAGTACTCATCGTTGCTCCATAGATGTAATTATGAAAGAGAAGTTTATTCTGTAAATTTCAACGATCATTTTATATTCTACGGCTACTTTTTGGAAGTCTTTGGTTTGGGTCTGTTAACATACAGATATAATTGTTCTTTGGCGAACGAACGAGTGATTCGAGGCAAATAATTCAATAAAAAAGAGGTGGCCGTCCTGGGATACAGTCTGATATTAACATAGCGACGCTTGCGGGGACTCCAGCGGTTGTGCCAATCAGCATCTGAGATAAAATCAACCTCCTTAATATCCGAGGAGTCACAAGCATTCTTCAGTACGTGTTCCATGAGCAGGCTTCCGGGCAACAAACGGGCGTATTTTTCATCATAGCCGATCTTGAACAGAGTCATGCGATGCCGCAGGGTGATCGCGAAGTTCATGGCGGCATCATCACCATTAATACGCAATATGTGCCATTCGAGTCGGTTGGTCTCTTGGAATTTGTATACCAGCTCAGTATAGAAATCTACCAGGTACTGTGAGCCGCTGATAGCTGATCCTCTGCGCCCTTTCCAGTTGAGGGCTTCAACCTTTAAGAATCGTTGAAACAAATCTAGGTCATTAGTCCCTGACCGGATAATCTGGAATTCGCTATCGTAGTTCTTTCGTATGCGGTTTCCGGCTTTTCTCATATTTCTTCTAAACCCTGAACTCAGTTCCTTGGAGTAATCTCCAAAACTCCCGCTGGTGTCGATGTAGGAACCGATATCATCGAATCCAATACAGCAAAACTGCGGATACACTGAATTCCTAATAAAACTGACGATCGATGATTCCTCCGGAACTCTGGTAATCTCGATAGTTGTTTCTTGCCACCTATCTGTAACAATCTCACTAATGGCATTTCGAATAAGATCATTCTCTAAACCCGGCTTCACTATCGGTTGGACAGACATCGTGTGGGGGTCGGCAGGC
>JAUXBO010000154.1 GCA_030619345.1 Candidatus Zixiibacteriota bacterium
AAACATGAAGAAATACTCTTTCATATTCACGGGCTTGCTTGTGCTGATAACAGAACCGGCTCATGCGGCCAATTTTGCGGTCATTACCAGTCCTCCCACAATTCTGAACCTGTTTGTATTAATTGCCGCCTTTGGGTGTGTGGCCGGGTGTTTTAAAGTCTCAGAATTGGTCAAAGGTGGATTATTCAGCAAAAGCTGGCAGTTGTTTCTGGCCGGATTTGGGATGCTGGCTGTCAGCCAGATAGCTTCGCTATGCGTCACTTTTGAGGTACTTGCTTTGCCAAGTTTTGTGGTTCCCGGCATTCTCACGCTTATGTCAGGGTTGTTCCTTTATGCCCTATACGAAGCGCGCCGAATTTTGGGATAAGTCTTATTTGAGTTGACATAAGTTAGTGTAATTTATATCTTTACATACTCGGAAAAATGGCTTTTCGAAAACCAATTGTGACATAGAAGGTTATGTAGCATAACATGACTACTGTTCTGGAAATAAATGATCGAATAGAGAAGTGTCAAAAGATCCTTGATACTGACCCAAACTCTCAAATCTTCGCGGCGCTGTCCGAAGCTCTGCGAAAAAAAGGAGAGTTCGACAAAGCATTTAGGATTTGCCGGACTGGTTTGAAAATTCACCCCGAATGCGGTTCGGCCCATCTTGTAATGGCCAAAATCAACCTCGACCGCGGTCTATTTGACTGGGCGGAGATTGAAGTCAATAGAGCATCAAAGACCGATGGACATACAAGAGCTATTGAACTCCTGAAGGCTGAGATTCTAATCTATAAGGGCGAGTTTGCCAAGGCGGTAAACCTGTTGAAAAAGTTCTTGGAGATTAATCCCGACGATTCTCAGATCAACAAACTTCTGGAGATCGCCCGGAAACTTCCTGAGGAACAGACAGTGATCTCGACCTCGGGTGCCAGTCATTCTCGTCCGAACCGGCACGAAGAAGGACCGACGGTTGTAGCTGAGAGAATTGTTGAACCTGCAGTTGAATTAAGCACTACTGAACTGGTCGAAAGAGCAATCACTCTTCCGGGAATAGATGGCGCTCTTTTTGTAAATCTGGAAGGTTTAGTGGTTGAATCTCAGTGGACATTAAAACTCGATGAATCCATGTGCGGGGCGATTATGGCCGAGACCGGCAATGCCGTGGCTCAGGAATTGATGCAGAACTCATTCGGCCAGGTCCAGACGATACTGATTGAGTCTGAAGATGTGATGTTTTATCAGATGAACATGGAAGATGGATTCTATTTGTTTGCATCTCGCAGTTCATCGAACCTGGGCTCCATCAGAATGAAAATAGAAAACTTGCTCAACGGTAAAGCGAAGTAGAAAAGGACAGAATATGAACTTATCAACCCGGGTTATCAGGCAAGTCGCACTGCTGTCGTTGCTGGTCGTAATTGCTCCGATGGTTGCATTCCCAGAGCAATTCGGCACCGGATTGGGCAAAGCATCGTTGCTGAATATCGTCCTTGAGCTTGTGTTTTACTGCACCGCACTGTTTTTTCTAAATCGTACTAATTCTCTGCCGAGTCTTGTCAAGGCCGGCGCGATCTGCCTTGCATATCGGCTATCAATCGGTATTCTGTTGGGTTTGTTCATTACCTTGATGTACTCGATGAATATTCGGGTGTCTATGACCCTCTCGGTATTTGGATATTTGCCTGGATTATTTCTGCATATTCTGGCCACACCATTTATTCTCAGACCATTCTTTTCGGCCGACACCCAGCGGTCTATTGCAAAACCGGCGGGGCAGCCGATGGCATCAACCGCGGCTTCAAGCGGTATGACCAGTATTGCCGTTTCTCGTGACCATCGTCCGGCGGACCATTCCAGATTTATGCCACCGAATCAACAGAGTGCCTCATTGCCGTCTTCGCCCAAGAGACCTCAGGATGAATCATCAAAGAATGGATTTGACCAGGCAACACATCATATCGGGGTTGAAACATCGGTCAAAGTTGCGGTATTGGTTGACAACGAAGGACTTTGCCTGTCCTACTTTACACGAGGTGATATCTCCCATGAGGAATACGCGCCTTTTGCCCTCCAGTATTTTGAGCAGCTTCAGCCGAGTCTTGATCGTAGCTCAATGGGCTCTCCTGAGAAAATTGAACTGACATTAAATGACCATAGATTGTTCCTGGCCCGCAGTGGAATCTTCCATCTGTTGGTGGTAGCCGATCGGCAGGGTGATGATTTGCTTAGCATTCGCGTTACTCAGGGACTTGAAATTGCAAAGAAATATTTCGCGGATAGATACGGCGATAAGTCGCCTGCAAAACCGGAGAGAGCTTATGTATGAAGTACTCAATGATTTGAATAAGACAACCGGAATTACCGGTTCCATGGTCGTTGGCAAGGACGGTATCGTTATCGCCGCCGATCTGGAAGAAGGTAGTGAGAGCGATACAGTTGGTGCCCTGGCCGCATCGATTACGACCAATATCCAAAAATCATTGGATCGCCTTGAATCGCGACCATTAAGCCAGGTGACTATTGAAGCTGAAAGCTCCAAGCTGTTTTTCAGTGATGCTGGCGTTGGTATTCTGGTTGTGACAACTCAGAAAGAAGTTAATATCGGCTTGATCAGACTTGAAATCAAAAATGCGATAGGGAAGCTCAGTCTGGCCGGATAAGATTAGGACACTGTAAACTATGGTTGCTATAAATTACTCATCTCGGGAAGTGTGTTGTAAGATCGTGTATTATGGACCCGGTCTGTCCGGAAAGACAACCAATCTCCAGTATGTGCACTCCAAGGTGCCCCAGGATACTCGGGGAAAGTTGATCTCTCTGGCAACTGAAGCTGACCGAACTCTGTACTTTGATTTTCTGCCCATCAACATTGGCACTATAAATGGATTCGCGGCCAAATTCCAGTTGTATACCGTCCCCGGACAGGTCTACTACAACGCAACTCGTAAGCTGGTCTTGCGGGGAGTCGATGGCCTGGTTTTTGTGGCTGACAGTCAGCCAGACAAAATGGACGAAAATATTGAATCACTTTCCAATTTAGAAGAGAATCTGAGAGAATACGGTTACGACCCTGAAACCATGCCATTGGTGATTCAGTACAACAAACGTGATCTGCCGGGAGTCCTCTCCGTTGAGGAATTAAATAGGCGGCTTAACCCACAAGTCCGACCGCACTTTGAAGCCTCGGCAACAATTGGCAATGGTGTTTTTGATACCCTTAAGCTAATCATAAAGATTGTGCTGGAAAAAGCCAAAAACAGTGGGGGGCAGCGAGCT
Organism: Candidatus Zixiibacteriota bacterium; assembly: GCA_030619345.1. Lineage (GTDB taxonomy): Bacteria > Zixibacteria > MSB-5A5 > GN15 > FEB-12 > JARGFS01. The sequence goes on from JAUXBO010000154.1 coordinate 3,268, forward strand.
CCGGTGTCAATCAAAGCACAACAGACGGAGACTGTCGATCAACCGGTGGCGGTGGCCCGAACACAGCCTCAGCCTGCGCCAGTTGGAGTCGCCAGTGGGTCAGCTGCTGCAGATAGTGGCTATCGGCCATTTCCCGGAACCAAAACGACAATAAAAGAAGAACCAAAGATATCACCGGCCGGATTTACTCCAGCGCCGGGACCAGAATCTGAGACGCCCATTGAACAAAAAGTCCCCGAAATGGCTCAGACATCGGAGGGGAACGGTTCGACTGATTTGAGTCGGCCGGCCATGGCGCCTTCGCTCAGACGGCGTGCTGATAGGAAGAAGCGCGGCTTCTTCAAACGATTGTTTGGAAAGAAATAGCCACTCAGGAGGCCTTAAATGTCCAATGACAATTTTATAATTTATGAAGAAGAAATCGCCCAGATTGAGACACTGATCTCAAAGATGCTCAAGGGGTGTGAGGCAAAATGCGCTCTTTTGGTTGACAAGGATGGTCACTTGATTACCAGGCAGGGATTCACGCACTCGCTTGACACTACCGCTCTGGCCGCTTTGTTAGCCGGATCTTTTGCTTCGACAAAGGAAATCGCCAAGCTTGTTGGTGAGCCCGAATTCTCGGTACTGTTCCACCAGGGCAAGAAGGATCATATCCATATGTCGTTGGTAGGGGACCGCTCCATTTTGGTCGTCGTGTTTGATGATCGTACAACTATTGGAATGGTCAGACTGTATGCCAAAGAAACCGCCCAGGAACTGGCGAAAATCTTCCAGGAGATAGCTGACAACAAAGACTCAAAAGGTCAAGGTACAGGTATAGACAGCAACTTCGCCGACATGGCCCAGAACAAGCTGGACGATATATTCAGCGACTGAGAATAGTCATAATGTTCGGGTCTCCATGCCCGACCAAAATTACTTGTAATACTGTGGAATAAATGTACCATGTCCGCTGAATTAGGATCAGTGCTGGTCAAAGCCGGCAAAATTGATCAGGAACAACTCGACAAGGCCCTTGCTCTCGCCAAAGAAAGCAAACTTAAGTTTGAAACAGCGTTAGTTAAGATAGGCGCCATAAACTCTGAGGAAGAAGTCTCCAAGTTGGTTGGTCAGCACCTCAAGATTGGTGCCCTGCGCCTTGGTGATATCGAGCTAAATCCTGAAATAGTAAAGCTGATTCCCCTCGATATTGCCCGCAAATTCAAAGTAATCGCCGTCTCGAAACTGAACAAGACTCTCCTTGTAGCGATTAGTGATCCTAACAATATCTATGTTATGGATGCGCTCAAGTTTATTACCGGCTTGACCATTCAACCGGTAATCTCTCCGGAAAAAGCGATCGATAAATCTATTGATACCTACTATAAAGATGTCGGTGGTCTATCGGAAATAGTGAAAGGGCTGGAGGGTGATCCGGACCTGGAAGTGGTTACGGGACATGATGAAGGTCCCTCTGAATCCGATCTGTTGTCTGCAATTCAAGATAAGCCTCTTGTTAAGTTAGTAGACTCCATTATCGGTGACGCCATTCGGATGGGAGCTTCCGATATCCATATCGAGTGCTACGAAAAGCGAATCCGAGTTCGTTATCGAGTGGATGGTGATCTTCAAGAAATGGCTCCGCTTCCTTTCAAGTATCGGGCCGCCATTATATCTCGAGTGAAGATCATGGCTGAACTTGATATCTCGGAACGTCGGCTTCCGCAAGACGGAAGAATCAAAATCAAGATTAGCGGGCGCACGATTGACTTGCGTGTTTCCGTGCTGCCGACAATTTTTGGTGAGAAGGTCGTGATGCGAATTCTGGATCCGCAAGCTCTCAAAATCGATCTCACCAAGCTTGGATTCCGGAAGGAAGACCTGAAACGTTTCGAAGAGAAGCTGGCCTCTCCCTTTGGAATTATTCTTGTAACCGGTCCCACCGGCTCCGGTAAGACGACAACGTTGTATTCAGCTTTGCTGCAGATTAACACGGTTGATGTAAATATCATGACAGCCGAAGATCCAGTCGAGTTCAACTTTGAAGGGATTAACCAGGTCGCGGTAAAGTCAAACATAGGACTGACTTTCGCTTCGAGTCTTCGTTCCTTCCTGCGACAGGATCCGGATATCATAATGCTTGGTGAGATTCGTGATGGGGAGACGGCTGAGATTGCCATCCGTGCGGCACTCACCGGTCACCTTGTTTTTTCCACCCTTCACACCAACGATGCACCTTCTTCGATAAATCGTCTCATGGATATGGGCGTTCCAAATTACCTTGTAGCATCTGCCACCAAGCTTATCATGGCCCAGCGTATGATGAGGAAAATATGCCAGAACTGCAAAGAAGAGGTCAACCTGACCCCGGAACAGGTCGAGAACCTCAAGGTTGATGAGAATCTGCTTAAAAATATCCGCGCCTTCAAAGGCAAGGGCTGCAATGACTGTAACGAAACCGGCAAATCCGGGCGTACCGGTATTTTTGAAGTGATGCCGATCTCGCATGCTATTGAAGGACTAATACTTCGAAAAGCCTCGGATACGGAGATTGCGGATCAGGCCATTAAAGAAGGCATGCATTCCTTGCGCATGAGCGCGGTCGAAAAGCTCAAGAACGGCGAAGTCGACATTGATGAAGTGATAGCTGTAACCTCCACCTGACCCCATATCTGGTTAATCTCCGCACCGCCTTATCCATCAACAACTTAAGACCCCAGTTGGACCAATTTGAGGGTCAAGATTCCTGCCTATCATCCGATAAGTATATAAACGGTCTGCCGTTATCGACAGACAAGGTTACCCATTAAAATACTGGAGTTCTTTGATGGCCAGTTTGCGCGAACTTTTGGAAGATATGGTAAAGATGAATGCCTCCGACCTGCATCTCACAGTAGGCGCTCCGCCCGTTGTACGAGTCGATGGCAAGTTACAAAGAATGAACTATGATCCTTTGACTCCGGATCAGACCAAAAAACTGGCCTACTCAATGCTCAGTGAAAAGCAAAAGATGAAATTTGAGCAGAACTCCGAACTGGATTTGTCATTCGGCATCGAGTCTATGAGTCGCTTTCGCTG
>JAUXBO010000215.1 GCA_030619345.1 Candidatus Zixiibacteriota bacterium
CCCGTTTTCATATTTTGGGGTCAATCAGCTAAATAGAGCAGTAATTTTCATCAACTGGAAAAGCGATTATGTCGCCTTCTTTGTGTCAGCAGTAGTTGTTGATACTAAACAAGTTCGGCTCAGGAAAAATCAAAAGAAATCACTTGACACAGTGCGAATAGGGACTAACTTTGGTTCAAAAATTGTGAATTCAGTCACATGAAGTCTGAGTTTTGACAACGGGAGTGACAGTCAGTGTCTTCGTATCTGGCCGTTCTGATATTCATCTTTGCTGGAACAGGAATCGTCCTGTTCACCTTTTTTCTGGCGCGGCTTCTGCGTCCTTCTAACCCCTACCCAGCTAAAACCGTGAATTACGAGTGCGCCGAAGAACCAATTGGTGATTCCTGGGTCATGTTCAACCCTCGATTCTACATATTTGCTCTCATATTTGTAATCTTTGATGTCGAAGCGGTCTTTCTATTTCCCTGGGCGGTCGCATTCGGCCAACTGGGACTGTATGCCTTAGTAGAAATGGTGCTCTTTATACTAATACTATTTTTTGGCCTCTTCTATGCCTGGAAAAAAGGAGCACTCCAATGGGTGTAATTAAGAAACTCCCGATATACACCGAGAAGTTGCCCGGCGGCGGTTTGATACTAACTTCTCTGGAAACCGTCATCAACCAGGCCCAGGCCAAATCATTGTGGTATCTTCTGTTTGGGACGGCCTGTTGCGCTATCGAGCTGATGTGTACCGGTGCTTCTCGCTATGATTTTGACCGTCTCGGAATGATCTTCCGCGCCACCCCGCGCCAGGCCGACCTGATTATTGCTGCTGGCACAATCACCAAGAAGATGGCGCCCCGGCTGCGTCGTCTGTATGACCAAATGGCTGAGCCGCGACGTGTTATCGCCATGGGCGGCTGCACTATCAAGGGTGGCCCATTCTACTACGACAGTTACTCAGTCGAAAAAGGGATCGACCACATTGTGCCGGTAGATATGTATATCCCCGGTTGCCCTCCGAGACCAGAGTCTCTGCTTGAGGGCTGTATCCACTTGCAGGAAAAGATCAAAAAGCAGAAGCTGTCTGATTGGCAGGAGAAATAAATTGACCTTTGATGAACTCAAAGAATATATCTCTGCCAATTATCCTGACGACATGACCTTGCTCGACACCGGTCGCTGTGAACCTTTCTATGAAGTCAAGGCAGAGAAACTGGTCGCGGTCTGCAAGCGTCTCCGTGATGACGAGCAATTGAAGTTTGATTATTTCTGCAATCTCGGCGGCGTTGATACCGGCGAACGGATGGAAGCGGTTTATTCGCTGGCATCGTATTCAATGAAACTAAGACTTGATCTAAAAGTAATTCTTCCCCACGAGAACGCTGAAATAGACTCGGTTCAGGAAGTCTGGCCGGCAGCTAACTGGTACGAACGGGAATTATGGGAACTGTATGGTGTGAACGTCAAAAATCATAACAACCTTACTCGTTTTCTTTTGCCCGATGACTGGGATCAGGGTTTCCCGATGCGCAAAGACTGGGATGCCCCGGATTTCATCAGGATGCCGGAGTTATAGACAATGGCTGAACTTCGCACTGAAGAATTCACTGTCAACATGGGTCCGCATCATCCGTCGACCCACGGTGTCTGTCGCCTGATTCTGACCCTCAGTGGTGAAAAAGTCATCAAGATCGTACCGGTTATCGGCTACCTCCACCGTGCTCTTGAAAAAATTTGCGAAAATCGCACTTACGCCCAGTGTATCCCCGTTATGGATCGCTTTGAGTATGTCACTGCCATGTCGTGTGAATACTTGTTCTCAAATGCCGCAGAAAAGCTGGCCGAAATAGAAGTACCGGAACGAGCCGAGTACCTTCGAGTGATAATGCTCGAACTTAACCGGATCGCCTCACATCTCATATTCTACGGCGTTACGGCCATGGATATCGGAGCTCTGACTCCATTCCTGTATGGTCTGCGTGAACGGGAAGGTATTATTGATCTTTTTGAGATGACCTGCGGACAACGTTTGACCTACAACTATATCCGTATTGGCGGCGTTTCCAAAGATATTCCGCCGCAATTTGAACCAAAATGCCGCGAGACAATCAAGACAATCCGCGAAAAGCTAAATGACTACGAAGGACTTCTCAACGAAAACCCGATCTGGTTGGTGCGTAACAAGGGAATCGGTGTTCTTCCGGCTGATCTCGGAATAGCCTATGGTGTCTCAGGCCCGGTTCTGAGAGCGTCCGGCGTCAAATATGATATCCGCAAAGATGACCCGTATTCAATATACGACCGCTTTGATTTTGAAATCCCCACCCGCGAGAACGGTGACTGCTATGACCGGTATCTTCTTCGTCTGGATGAAATCAAGCAATCTCTCAATATAGTTGAACAGGCCCTCGATGCTTTGCCGGAGGGAGATATAAAGGCAAAAGTATCCCCGAACTTCAAGCCACCGGCCGGTGAAGTTTACGCTCGTGTTGAGAATTCGCGTGGTGAACTCGGTGTATATATACAGTCGGACGGCGGAAAGAAACCGCTAAGGGTAAAGATGCGCGGTGGGTCATTCAACCAGCTTCAGGTCCTCCCGGAAATCGGCACCGACTGTCTGGTTGCCGATCTGGTGGCCATTTTTGCATCGCTCGATATTATTCTGCCCGAGGTTGACCGATGACCTATCCGCTTCCCTTTGGCGAGTTGCACGGAGTTTTTGGCTGGCTGTATGAGCTTCTGGAATCCACCGGTCTGCCGCAACCCTGGCTTGATGTCGTTCGATACGCCGCCCTGGGGGCGTTGGTGTTTGGAGTAATTTCGCTACTGGCGTTGTTCCTGGTCTGGTGGGAGCGCAAGATCGCCGCTCATATTCAGCAGCGTTTCGGACCGATGCGCCACGGCTGGCATGGCTGGTATCAAACGGTTGCCGATGCCGTCAAACTTTTGACCAAAGAAGACATCCTGGTCGACACGCGTGACAAATTCGTATTTTTCTGGGCGCCGGTTATCTGCTTTGTCGCCGCATTTCTTGCCTACGTTACGATTCCCTTTGGTGAAGGACTCATTGTCGCCGATTTAAATATCGGCATTCTTTATATAATGGCTATTACGACCTTTACGATTATATCGTTGCTAATGGCCGGTTGGGGCTCCAACAACAAGTACGCGCTGTTGGGAGGCATCCGGTCGGCGGCACAGTTGATCAGTTATGAAATCCCTATGGTGGCATCGATTCTGGTAGTCGTGCTTTTCGTAGGATCAATGTCCATGGTCGATATCGTCGAGGCCCAGTCTGGATGGATCACTAATTGGTATGTCTTTCGGGTGCCATTCGGTCCAATTGCCTTTATTACATATATCATCGCCGCCACAGCCGAAGCCAACCGCACCCCGTTTGATATCCCCGAAGCGGAACAGGAGTTGGTGGCCGGTTATAATATTGAATACTCCGGTATGAAGTTCGCCATGTTTTTTCTGGCCGAGTTCGCCAACGGGTTTACTGTTTCGGCTATCGCCGTCACCCTGTTCTTTGGTGGCTGGCACGGTCCGTTTTTGCCTTCGTGGGTTTGGTTCTTACTTAAGACACTTGGCGTAGTCTTCCTGCTTATGCTCTTCCGCTGGACTTATCCCCGCCTCAGGGTCGACCAGTTGATGGAGTTCGCCTGGAAGTTCCTGGTGCCGGTGACATTTGCGAATCTGATATTGGCCGCCTGGATGAAATATGCGGGATGGTACTGGTAATATAGAATTATGAAGTTACTCAAGGACATAAAGAACCTGCTTATCGGAATGCGCATCACGGGAAAACACCTCGGACGTCATGCGATTACAATTCAGTATCCCGAAGAAAGATGGGAAATGCCGGAGCGTTCGCGCGGAATCGTGGTTCTTTTGTCTGATAAAGAGACGGGTGATTTGAACTGCACCGGTTGTCTGCTCTGCATGAAGGCTTGTCCTTCAGCAGCAATCTTTATCGACGCCCCCCGTGATCCTGAAACCAAGAAACGGAAACTGCTCACGTTTACGGTCGACAACGCCCTTTGCTGTTTCTGCGGTCTTTGCGAAGAAGCCTGTAATTTCAGCGCAATCAAGATGGCTACCATGTATGAATTCTCGGAGCCCGAAAAAGAAGGGTTCCTGTGGGATATGAAAAAGCTTCAGGAAGTTGGACTTGATGTAGACTATATTGACACGCGCAAAAAGAAACCGGCCAAGAAAGTCCCCAAACCTGCCACCGATTCGGGTACAGCTACTGACAAGATAGTTCCTGATACACTCGATAGTGATGCAAAACAGACCCCGCCCGCACCTGAACCGGATAAACCGAAAGAGGATGGAGAATGATGGAATCGCAGCCCTCAATCGCTTTCTGGATTCTGGCCACAGTGATACTTATCTCCGGTTTTATGGTGGTAAGCCTGAAAAATATTTTCCACTGTGCTTTGAATCTAATCATCTGTCTTTTCTCGGTCGCGGGTGTGTTCATCATTTTGGATGCCGAATTTCTTGCCGCCGCCCAGGTGCTAATTTATGTAGGTGCGGTAGCAATCCTGATGATTTTTGCGATAATGCTGACCTCGGAGATGGCCAACCGTCGGATAGTACAGACGACCGAGAATAAATCGGTCGCCTTGTTTGTCTCAGTCATCTTCGCCCTCAGCAGTGTTTTCTTGATTATGGGCACCCACGTTTGGCGCATGAGCGATCAGGCTCTGCCGGAGAATAACACGCTCACAATA
>JAUXBO010000301.1 GCA_030619345.1 Candidatus Zixiibacteriota bacterium
CTTCGGCAGAAGTACTCCTTCATTCTCGCCGGCCACGGCGGAGACGTAGCGGCCGAACCGAAGTCAGCAAAGATACTTGCGAGAAAAGTTCTGGAGTTGGGCGTCTCAACGATCTGTGACTTATCGGAATTGCAAAGACACGCGCAGATTCGCTTTGTTCGACTCTTCTTGGAATCACTAATAGAATCACCGCGAAAACTCTGGCGTCCGATGTTGGTCGTTATTGATGAAGCGGACAAATTCGCACCCGAAAAAGGAAAAGCCGAATCGTTACAGGCTGTCATTGATTTGAGCAGCATGGGAAGGAAGCGGGGTTTCTGTGCGATTCACGCAACACAGCGCATTTCAAAGCTGAGTAAGGATGCCTGCGCGGATCTCCGCAATAGGATGATTGGAGTAACCGCTCTTGATCTTGATCAGCGTCGAGCTGCCGACGAGCTTGGGCTTTCCTCGAAACAAGATCGTTTGGCACTACGCGATCTTCCCAATGGATCATTTCATTGCTACGGCCCAGCCTGGCATAATAAGTCCGGACGCTTGGGCGGCGTAAATCTGATAAGGGTCGGCCAAGTAAAAACTGAGCATCCGGAGGCTGGTACCAGACATTTAGTTGCACCACCCGAGCCGGATGCGAAAACAAAAGCAGTGATTTCGAAACTTGTCGACTTGCCAGCCGAGGCCGAAAAGGAAGCACGGACAGTAGCTGATCTTCAGAAACAGAACTCCGGACTGAAGCGGGATATCACGAAACTGAAACGTGGCCAGCCAGCCCCGGTGCAGTGTAATCATGGCGAGGAGATAAGGGGACTGAGAACATATATCAAAGAGTTAGAACGGCATCGCGGAGTCGTGAGTCGAGAAGCGGACAAGTACCACCGTTTGCTGCTGGTTCTCTCAAAATCGTTTGACGGACATGTTGGGCAAGCTGGCAAATTGGTCGAATTGACGAAAACGGAGATCTCGGGTAAGGTCGAAACGGGGATGGTCATATCAAAAAGACCCGAACCCTCGCCACAAAAAGAACCTGCGAGCGTACCACCGTCAAACGGGTCACTCTCCGGAAGGTCGCAGCAGATACTCAATTCCCTCTTGTCGCTTGAACACTTCGGGATTGCTGATATCAACCGGCAGACGCTGGGAGCGCATGTTGGGCTCAGTTGGAAGAGTGGCAATTTCAACAACCTTTTGGGTCAGCTGCGCAGTGCGGGTCTGATTGATTACCCGATTCAGGGTATAGTCGCCTTGACGGAAGAAGGCAGGTCACAAGCCGAGGGCACCGACCCGATCCAATCAGTGAGCGAACTGCACGAACATTGGTATGGAGTTGTGGGGCCCGCTCGCGCAAAACTACTGCGTGAGTTAGTCGCTGTATTTCCAGAACCCCTGTCTAAACCTGAACTCGCTGATCGTGTTGGCCTGTCGGCCAATAGCGGAAACTTCAATAATCTCATGGGCAAACTCAGAACGTTCGGGGCCATAATCTATCCACAACAAGGCATGGCCAAAGCGTCCGATATCCTCTTTCCGGAAGGACGGTGAGTGATGACCAGAACAATATCATTGTCACTCGTCATGGTGCTTCTGGTGGTAGCAGCATATCTGGTCGGCTACAGGGCTGGCCGAAAAAACATGAATGAGATGATTGGTAAGGCCTACTCTGTCGGGCATAAACTCGGGCATGACAGTGGCCGGATGCAAGGGGCGTTGGAGGTGTTGATTCAGTGGAAAGAAAAACAGCTTCGTGACTCATTTGGGTTATTGTCGCCCGAAGTAATGGTCTGGCAGTCGTGGGATAAGGAGGATTCGATATGACCCGTAACCCTGCCGACTGGTGGGACGAGCCCTGGAACCCGATTCGTGTCAAAGGCGGTATGTGGGGCTGTACGAAGGTTTCTCCGGCCTGCGACCACTGCTGGTCAGAGGAAATGTTCAAGCGGTTCTACGCCAAGAAGCTCGGCATCACCGATCCGGAACCGTACCGGCGCCGTCATTGGGAGTTTGAATGGCACTATCCGACAGGACAGATTCCGCCGAAAACAAAAAAACCGACTAAGTTCTTTGTCTGCAATACCAGCGACCTGTTCCACAAAGATGTGCCGGATGAGTTTATCGAAGAAGTCCTTGATGTTGCTGCCAACTGCCCGATGCACACATTCCAGATTCTCACCAAGCGACCGAAGCGGATGGCCAGCTACTTTTCAAACAATCGATGTCCCGATAATCTGTGGCTCGGGACAACGGCGGAAAACCAACTCTGCTACGCTGACAGATGGCAGCATTTATCGAGGATCAAGGCGAAAGTGAAGTTCTTGAGTATTGAGCCACTTATTGCCCCGATTAAACTTGATCACTTACCGCGTAGTGATCGAGCAGTCTATTGGATTGTTATCGGCTGTGAGTCCGGACCGGACCGGCGGCCCTGCAATCTGGAATGGGTCCGGGATCTGATTCTGCAATGCCGAGTCCTGGGAATTCGCGTCTGGGTCAAGCAACTCGACATCGATAGCAAAGTAGTCAAAGACATTAACCTGTTCCCAGACTGGGCGCAGATCAGGGA
>JAUXBO010000299.1 GCA_030619345.1 Candidatus Zixiibacteriota bacterium
CAACTGGCCCGCTCTATCAGCAACTGCATAGTCGGGTTGGGGAAATCTCCGCCGGATTCGTATTTCACACCGTGATGGGACGGCATTTCATCTTTTTTGGCCATTTGGGTACCTCCGGGTAATCCGCGGTTCGGGTTCTGTGGCAACTTTCTCGCAGAAACTATAAGTATAAGGCACCGCCGCCGGTGCCGAAACAGATATTAGAAGCACCTTGGCCGATATTGCGGACAAAAACAGTTGCAAAAACTAAGTTTAAACACGACGTATGTTGTTTTAGAATGGACCGAATCAGGCACGCTTGCTCCGTGGTCCGATTGACTTCAAGCGGTCGGCTGACGTATCTTATACGCGTGTTCACTCATGCAACAGAAAAAGACTGGCCTGACAACATATCCCGCATATGAGACGCAACAAATATAGCTCAATTGTACTCCTGACCATCGGCGCCCTGGGAATCTTTCTGTTTATTGATAGGTGTGAATTGCCGGACAACACCTTTCTATTGCAGGCATTGAATAACGCAGGTCATACGCCGCTGTTTGGAATGCTGTCCCTTCTCCTCCTGGCTCTTCTTAGGATAACCTTGGGCGCTCGCCGTATGAAAACCACCACGTACTACTGGTTGGCACTGATGGTGAGCGGTTTGATCGCCGTCTTTTCGGAGTTGATTCAATATGTTGGCCCGCGCGACGCCGACCTGGTTGACTTGTTTCGCGACCTGGCCGGAGCCGGTTCGTTTTTGGCCGTATACTGGTCATATAGCTCACTATCCGGGTCGGAAGGCCGGGGCGCAACTAGCCGGGGACGCCGTTGGTGGCGTGTAGCCGGCATCCTGGTTTTCCTTGGAGCCATGGCTCCACTGGCGTTGTGGGGCGGAGCCTACATATACCGGGACGCAAAATTTCCAATGGTCGCCGATTTTGAATCGTCTTGGAGCAACAAGTTTCTTAGCAGTTTTGGGGCCGACCTGGACTACGTTCCACACCCGGCTGGCGCGATGGACGATGCCAAAAATCGAGTGGCTCGGTTACACATTCATCCCTCCGACTACGCAGGACTTGCGGTTGTGGAACCGTATCCCGATTGGACCGACCATACGTCACTAAATTTCGAAATTTATTCACTGCAACCGGACAGCTTCAATTTGGAAATCCGAATAAACGATGCCGCTCACAACCAGGACTATTATGATCGGTACAACCAGACTTTGACCGTGGCACCGGGGTCGAACCGGTTTGAGATATTGCTCGATGACGTCCGCAGAGCGCCTCGTTCCCGCGAGATGGAGATGACCGAGGTGGTAGAGATCTCAATGTTCGCTTGGAGACCGACCGAGACCCTCACTTTTTGCATTGATAATATTCACTTAAGGTAGGCGAGCGGCCCGCCCGTTGGGTGGGGGACCCTTGTAAATTCTCCGTCAGACTGGGCCAAAAACGGGGAGCAATCCAATAGGCTAAAAGACTATCTCTCAAATCGGACCGATGCATAGAGGCAGTCCATTCCTGAGTTTCTATCCTTCCTGGTTTTCCCGCCTGGTACTTTTGTGCCGTGCTGGTCATTTGAAAAACAAAACCTGTTCTCTTGGAGACTACTGATGTGGACGGGCAGCCTTTGCCTTCTGTCGCTGCTGAACTTATGTTCTCGTATTGTTGATCATATTGTGTTTTCGGGTTGAATATGTTATCATAGGGCCATCTGCTTGATATTGGGATTGTATATGGACTCAGCCCCATTTTAGGTGATGACCCTTGGGGAGGATGGGATTCCCTCATTGATAGCTGGATAAATGCCGATATGAAATATGATTTGGGCTGGGGCGAGTATTCTCCAATTCTCCCGTTACTCCAACGCCTCGGCTTGGTGGCTTTGGTTGATCTCAGGTAGCTGAGGAAAGTGATAGACAGGTAACCCTTGACGAGAAACTAGCTCATTGTGATTTTCAAAAAGCTCTTTGCATTAGTTGCACACTTCTGCTTCCTATGGCCATTGATCTACCGGCTGCTCGGTTGGGTACAGGGGAAACCTGTTTTGATCGTATTTACATTCCACCGTGTAATATCATCGGGAGGGAACGAGAAGTTTCTTCAGGGCTTTGTACGCGGAATTACACTATACGATTTTGAACAGCAAATCGAGCATATCCTCAAGTTCTTTCATATCATTGACCTTGAAACATTCTATGATCTCGCTGACGGAAGCAGCCGACCTAACGGGAATCATCCAATGGCGCTTCTGACATTCGATGATGCCGACTCTGGACATAAAGAAGTCTTTGCCAGGCTAGCTAGTCGCCGTATTCCCGGAGTCACTTTTGTGCCTACTGGATTCATCGATTCCGACCGGCGCTTCTATCACTTGCGCCTGACCAATATCTGCAACCACCTGACTGACGATCAATGGCAGGAAATTATGAGGTCTAAAATTCCGCCGGAAGTGCGATCAGCACTCGACCAGTTCGACCCTCATTTTGCACAGTCGATTCAGGATGTTCGCACGTGTTTGATCGCCCCGTTTTATGAGATGAAGCCGCCGCTCCGTGATGGACTTCTCTCCGAATGGGAGAGGAATGCTGACATAACTTACGACCTTGGAATCGGGTGCATGAGTTGGGCGGATATTAATCGCCTTCCGGGACAGTGGATTGCACTTGGTTCCCATACGGTCAATCATAATCGGTTGACGTTACTCGATCGCTCTACCGCCCTTGCTGATCTTAGAGAGTCAAGACTGATTCTCGAGAAAGAGACTGGTAAGACAGTTACATCGATATGTTACCC
>JAUXBO010000119.1 GCA_030619345.1 Candidatus Zixiibacteriota bacterium
AATACCCATCTGCATCTGTGCAATCAGCTCATCAAGCGATTTATCTCCATATTCAAAGACCAGGTTGGTTGTTCCGCCGGTAGTCGGTTCCCAGCCAAGTTTGCGTCCATAATAGGTGTCAACATAGAATGACTTTAGCACACCTTTGTCGATCATCACCCTTCGTTTGGTCGCCAGTCCTTCACCGTCGTAAAGACGGGAGCCCAACCCTGACGGCACAAAGGGATCATCGATCCAGCTAAATTTGTCGGACGCGATTTTCTCACCTAATTTGCCATCAAGGAATGACCTCTTCTGCTGAATGGAGGATGCCCGCATCGGTCCCAGGATGTTGCCAAGAAATCTCGATGCGGCGCGGTTTTCGATGACCACATCGTACTTGCCGGACTCGATCTTTTCCTGACCGACTTTACCGAGGGCACGTTTGACGGCACCCTTGCCGAACAGTTCCGGTGACGGAAGTTCTTGCCGAAAGCGACAGGTCCGCCAATCCCAATCGGAAGGACGACCTTCGCCTTTCCCCTGAACGGTTGCCTCCGCTCCGGCGGAGAAAACAGTACCGGTCGAAGAGCCTTCAAAACCATTGCTATGAACCTTTAGCGATTCGTAATAGGAGTCGGAGAACCCGGCCGTACAGGTTACTACCTTGGGGCTGGCCGATCTGGCGGCGGCATCGATCTCGGTGGCGTACTTGACGCGCTCTTTGGAAGTGAGGTCACTGTAGGAGCTGTCGTTGATCTTCAGATCAATGTTCTTCTGTCCTTCGTAGTATTTTGGTTCAGGCAGAAAACGGAATTCATCTTCAGTCAGGTACTTAGTCATCGCCACCGCTTCGCTGATGAAACGGGAGAGTGACTCGCGCCTGAGATCGTTGGTCGAATGACTCGAATAACGATGATTGGCGTATATGGTAAGACTGAGAGAGTTTTGGGTCGACTCCTGGAGTTTGTCCAGTTGCCCCTTGCGCACTTCGATTTCAATATTGCGGCTATTGGACAGGTTTACAGCCGCTTCATCGGCGCCGCTGAACACAGCTGTTTTGATCGCCCAGTGTGCCAGTTCTTTTCTGTTTTTGCTATTCATGGTTACAACCTCGCAATTTATGATACGGACCACAGTCTAAGAAAAGAGGAAGGTGTCTCATACCGTTCCTCCTACTGTGATGGCTGAAACCTTGACGGTGGGCAATCCCATTGAGACCGGTACCGACTGGCCTGCTTTGCCGCACATACCACCGCCGACTGCCATTTCGAGATCATCCGCCACCATGACGACATTTCTGAGAACTTCGGGGCCGTTGCCAATAATGTTGATGTCTTTGATCGGGCGGGTAAGTTTGCCATTTTCGATCAAGTTACCAGTTTTAACATAGAAGGTGAAATCTCCCGGTCCGATATGAACTTCGCCGTTCGTGAATGATTCACAGTAGATTCCTTTTTTGACACTGGCGATTATTTCGTCACGCTTGTGAGGTCCGGGAAGCATATAGGTACAGCGCATACGCGGTATAGGGGCATGACGGAATGATTCCCGACGGCCGCTGCCGGTCGATTTCACGCTGTAATGTTTAGCGCTGATACGATCATGCATGTATGATTTCAAGATGCCATCTCGGACAAGGAACGTCTTCTCCGTATCGTTGGCTTCATCATCGCTGTTGAGCGCGCCTCGGGCATGTTCGAGCGTGCCGTCGTCGACAATTGACACCATCGGTTCTGCAACCGGTTTGTCGATGGAGTCGGAATAAATGGACTCGTTTTTGCGGTTGAAGTCCGCTTCCATGCCATGACCGATCGCTTCGTGCAGAAGAATACCTGAACTTCCGGGAGCCAAGACAACCTCCATCTCCCCGCCTTCGGGCTGGATAGCCTCAAACTGAACAATGGTTCGGTCAACTGCTTTGTCAGCGACAATCTTCAGATTTTCCGGGCTGAAGTGATCGATCCCACGCCGAGCGGCAAGGCTGTACGATCCTTCTTCGCGCTGACTTCCCTGCTCGGCTGAGCAACTGGCATGGATCTCTGCCATCGGACGATAATCGTAAGTAATACGGCCGTCGGAGTTGGCGATCAGCACGTGCGAACTCCAGTCGCCGTACCAGACTCTGGATTTGATTATCCTCTTATCGGCGTCCCGCATTCGCTGATTAAGTTTCTGAATAAACGGAATCTTTTGATCGATACCGATTTTATCCCAGAGTTGTTCGATCGGATAGTAATTGGGTGTTTTGTGCAAACTTAATTCTACCGGAGCACTCTTCAAAGATGAACTAGCGATGTTAGCCGCCGTTTTGGCCGCATTGAGCATTGATTCGGAAGTTAGTTCTTCGGTGAATGAATAACCGGTCTGATCTCCTTTTAGTACCCGGATACCGACACCCATATCAACATTGCTATAAGCGCGGTTTACGGCGTCATCCTGAAGTCCGATCCAGTTTGAAATGCGATGTTCAAAAAATAGATCGCAGTAGTCTCCCCCGCGTTCAAGGGCCGCCTCCATCACCTTTCTGATAGTTGGCTGATCCACGCTGAATAGACCAAGATAATCAGACAGCTGTCCTCCCTGTACCGGCATGGCGAAAATGCTGGCCGGATCAAGATGCAGAATTGATGGCACGCTTGCCAGCGCCACCCATCCTGCGCCGGTTTTCACAAACTGCCGGCGTGATATACTGGCCATAACCCAAACCTCCTCTGGTTTTTGGTATTATATTGATTTTGAGATTATAGTCTAAAGGTAGAATAAAAGGCGCACTTATCCCTGACTGTTCCATGTTCCATCATACGCATTACAGATGAGAAAGTTGTCTAAATTGAGCTGAATTACTCGGTTTCACAGTCTGGAACGGGATTATCGACACCAAAATATAGAAATCGGGCTCTTCTTCCGGGTTCCGGCTGTTCCCTTTGAGTCGATTAGGATTCTGTAAAAGTGGTCGATACACTTAACAGGGGAAAATGAAAGATTAGAGAGTACGTAATATGAGCAACAGACGAAACCACACCAGAAAATCAACCAGCGACTACTTCTTGTTGTACGAAGTGGGTCCCAATATACTGATGGGGCGAATCATGGACCTTACGACCGAAGGAGCCATGATAATGTGTGAAACAGATATAGTGACCGATGTCACGGTCCCCTGCCGACTAGCTCTTCCGCGAATGGTCGGGATAGTGAGAAATCTCTTTTTTGAGGCAAAGATCGTCTGGTGCCGGAAACATGAGAAGTGGGACTGGTATGAGGCCGGGCTGGAAATCCATAATATTGAAAGTGATCAACAAGCAATTATGGAAAAAATTGTGGCCGAATGGGAAGAGAAGAAACACACTCAATCAGAAGTCGGCAGATAAAAGTCCGCTGCCGAAGAATATCCATCATATCAGCCTGAATCAGTATCCGACTCTGGATCCCCCGCAGGAGGGATTTTATCTCCCTCGGTGAAATCCTGTTGGCGTTCTTCCTCTTCCATATAAATCACATGCTCAATCGACTCCCGACGGTCGGCGTTCTGGAACCCCTCGTAAATCTGACGACCGACAAATTGGCTGCCACCAAAGTATTTCTTATCGATAAAAAACCGCTTGATGATAAATCCGCAGCCCGCAAAAAGCGCTATCAGCATGCCTGCAATTACGATCCAGGATGAGAGGTCAACTGATGCTTCCATGTCTTCATAAACTCCTGAGCTAGATAACATCAAAGAGATGATGGAACATTAGAGGTGCATTACTCCGTTACAATGTAGGGGAATTTCCTGGATTTCCAAATTGCAACTTATTTATCCTATCGTGGAAAGCTCAAAAGCCATATTAAAAAGGGCTTTACAACTTCCTCATATAAACATATTTTTTCTCAGTTCCTGCTAATTACGTGTCGATAATGATAAGAAGGACCCAATTATCGGAAGAGAATAGCCGTTACGCGAAAATAGCGGCTTATGGTCATTGGAATCTACGGACTAAATCGAAAGGATCCGTTTTATGCAGAATTTGCAAAAAGTAACCGTTTTTCTTGCCGTGGTAGTGCTACTGGTCGTTGGCTGCTCCAACACACAATCACCAATTCAGCCAAATATGAGTGAAGCAACAGACGCTCATCTGGCCAGCCCGATGATGTCAATCCCAGCCGATGCTTCCATAGTCTCGGCACATCTCTGGGTACACACACCGACCCTGGACACCAACATTGTGAGTGTTCACAAGATTACCGCCGCCTGGAATGAAGCCACCGTAACCTGGAACAACTTTGCCGACGCGTACGAAACAAGCGAGATCGCCACTGCTACTCTTGACGATACCGGCTATTTTGCTTTCGATATAACCTCGGTTGCTTCGGACTTTCTGAACCCGGCCGCAGACAAATTTGGGTTTCTTCTCAAACTGTCGCCCGATGACGCAACCCCGGAATTTATCACCGGAAGAGAAGCCGGCATGAGACCAGCCTTTATTGAAATTTGCTATACAACGGTGGACACCTCCGACTGTCAGAGTTTCACGACCGTGGCCGATGCTCCGATATACGCCGCAATGCCGGATATGATGTACGGTGGTATGCCGCTGATGACACTCGGACCTCTCGGGGGAACTGATTCTACTTTTGAGATTCTTCTCGCTTTCGACATTCCAGTGGAAACCAGATATATGTCGATTGGAGATTATGTATGGATGGATGAGAACGCGGACGGTATCCAGGATAGCGCCGAAGTCGGACTTCAGGACGTAACGGTGAACCTGTATTCCTGTGGCGACACACTGGGTAATGTAATGCTTGGATCGACTATAACTGATTCCAATGGTTATTACCTGTTTGATTCGCTTGCGATCGGCCCGTATTTTGTCGAATTCGTAGCGCCGCTCGACTATTTGTTTAGTCCCCAGTATGCAACTGACGCCAGTTATGACAGTGATGCCGACCCTCAGACCGGGCGCTCGGCCTGCTTCGAGTCATTTTCAATGCTTGCTATGCGTACAATCGATGCCGGGTTGTATACTGAAGCGGCCGATTCCAGCTGCACCTACAGCAAGGGCTACTGGAAAAACCATGCCGGATTTGGTCCGCAGGAAGATGTAGCGAGTCAGCACCTTCCGCAGTCACTCGGCTCGGTCGATGTGACCGATGCGCAAACTGCCGTGGACTACTTGTCGCAGAATGTATATGGCCATCCGAGTAACGGAATAACCAAGCTTTATGCACAGCTTCTGGCCGCCAAGCTCAACATTGCCAATGGCGCAAGTTCTTCGGATGTTGACGATGTCATCTCCGATGCTGATTCTTTCCTGGATTCAAACGACTGGACGGCCTGGGATTCGATGGGTAAAGAAGAGAAGAAAGACGTTCTCGGTTGGAAGGATATGCTGAATGATTACAACAACGGTATCATCGGCCCCGGGCCCTGCGACTGTAACAACGAGATTGATGGCAGCAGTAAATCTGGAGTCAACCTCAACTAAGGCGAACTGATTACTCTGGGAATCGACAGGTTCCTATAGTCCAAAGAGATAGAAAAACCCGCATAGTTTCGAACTGAGAAAGCGGCCACTCTTCAGAGAAAGAGTGGCCGCTTTATGCTCAAATTAGAAGTCTCATAGATAAGACAATACTCACGAGCACGGCGGTGGTTCGGGGCCACCGTTAAATAAGAAATCGACAAGGTAAGTCAGATCAACAATATCGATGGGCAAGCCGGGTGTTAACTCTATAGCATCAATATTGCCTTCCTCTTCGCACGGTGGAGGAGGACCACTCTTGAATAGGTAGTCAACCAGATAGGTCAAGTCGATAATATCAATCGGTAGACCGGGGGTAGTCTCAATGCGGTCCACATTACCGCGCACGACGCAGCAACTCCAGGGAACCCAGGGACAGTAGTCGACATTGTCACTGACTCCATTTCCAAGGTCCTCAACAGGGAAGAACTCCGCTATGGCGTTCTTCATGATATCAGCTGAGTAACATTGACCTATGTAAGCTTCAGCAGTACCGTTAAGATCTTCCGGGCCATCGGAGGCGCCCCAGTTGTTGTTTTCGGCGTTTACGCCATTGGACAGATCAGCGCTGTAGAACAAACCCCAATAGTTGTCGTGGATATTGTTATCCTGTATCACCACACCGGTCGGATCAATGTCGCCAGAACCCCAGTTGCTGCCGACCAGAATCCCGGAGTTCTTATAGGTACGATCGCCGACAACCTTTTCGTCACCATAGGTTACACCCATGTCGTATATCTCGTTGGCGGTTATGGTAACATTATTGGCCCAGGTCTGAATGCCATTAACACCGTCATAAACGGTGTTCTCCTCAATGATACAGTTCGTGGCACTTGCCTCCATGTGGATCGAGGCATAGTCCCAATCACCAAGATCGTCCGAGCCCCAATAGTTGCAATGATGAACCGTATTGCCGTATACGTAAGCATGTGCACCAGTAATGTTTATTCCGGCATACTCGGTGTACGATACCATGTTGCCGATGACCTCAACCCGGTCACCAGCGTTGGTTCCGGCGTAATCAACTCTGATACCATCCTTACAATTCAACACCGTGTTCCCGGATATGACCGTACGCCCCGACACAATTATCGGAAAGAGGTCTACATTCCGGACCGTGTTATTGGAAATCACAACGTCCGAGGCACCATCATTCTTGATGCCCTCCCACCAGGGATTGTCTATGGTGTTGTATGAAACCTCAGCGCGATCTGAGGTCGGACTAATGTACACGCCATGACCAGACCACTGCCAAGTGTTCATGATGATGTTGTACTTGATTGTCACATCCGTTGCACCATCATAAATATTCACTCTTCTGGAACTCTGTGGGGTATCAGTACCCAACTTGAACCCGTTTATCGTTACCCCCGAAGCAGTTACATAAAACCCACTTTGTGTGTCATCTCTGGTGAGTATCGTTTCACCGCCTCTGTCCGTACTGCCGGCCGGATCAACCTCAGCATTCGCACCAAGCAACGTAACCTGCTTGTTTACGTCGGTGGGATCATTATGATACGTTCCGGCTGCAACGTTGACCGTGCTGCCGGTCACGAGGTTGACACCTTCCTGGATGCGACCGATCCCGCCAGACTGCGGGCTATCGTCATC
>JAUXBO010000244.1 GCA_030619345.1 Candidatus Zixiibacteriota bacterium
GAAAGTCCTGAATCGTTGTTGTTGTCTTGACAATGTAGCACTCCTCATCCGACGAAGGATAGTCAACCATCACATTGAACATAAACCGGTCCAATTGTGCTTCGGGAAGCGGATAGGTCCCTTCCTGTTCGATCGGATTCTGAGTCGCCAGTACAAAAAAGGGCTCATCGAGCTTAAAAGTCTCACCGGCGGCGGTAACTTCGTGCTCCTGCATGGCTTGCAGTAAGGCTGCCTGGGTCTTGGGGGGGGTGCGGTTTATTTCATCGGCCAGGACTATATTGGCAAAGACCGGCCCCTTGACGAAGCGGAATTCGCGCTTGCCGGTAGTATGATCTTCTTCAATGATTTCGGTGCCTGTAATATCAGAAGGCATCAAATCAGGTGTAAACTGAATGCGACTAAATTTCAGATCCAAAACCTGGGCCAGAGTGGAAATTAGCAGTGTCTTGGCCAATCCGGGTACACCGACCAGAAGGCAGTGTCCGTTGGCGAGTAGCGAAATCAGAAGTTGATCAATAACATCGTCCTGACCGATTATGACCTTGGCTATTTCCGATTTGATCTTTTTGTATGATGTATTGAGGTTCTCGACAGCCCTCACATCGGACTGTGCATCTCCGGTTGACATTTAAACCTCCAAAATGTGAAATTGATGTGGAAAAGCTCCGCACTTCTTGTTACGGAATACTTGTACACGATAACAGGGCCGAAGTTACCAGAAAAACGACCGTAAATCAATAAATTTTAATCGGTTAGCTATACCTCGAGAGTATGCCTGTGAAGGCGTAAAATGGACAATCAATGTTGAGTCGCTGCGCCCGATTCTGACCGACACCACTAAGTCCTTGTACGAACATAGGTTAGGGTATCGTAGTGACAGTTACGGAGTCACCGCCCGGTCTTAACCAATTCCTAATCAACAACTTAATATCACTCAATATTGTGGATAAACAACACATTGAGTCTCTATTATTGACATTCAAAGCCACGGCATATCAATGGCTTAGGAAGTTATCAACAGATTTGTGCTCTTTTCCACACTCTCTAACTCGTCCTATCCAAAATCTTCTTCGGCACCGACCGGTTCAGGCGCACTGTCTTCCGATGAGGGAAGGAAGCCGAGGTCATTTTGCAGCGTTTTCATATTGCAGGCACCGCAGAACAAAGCACCCTGTTCAATCACGAGGGATTTGGTCTTAAGATCACCTTCCATCTCACATTTTGCCTGAAGTTCGATCTTTTCGGAAGTAACAACATTGCCCAACATCCTGCCCGCAATAATGGCGGTGTCGGCCTGGATTTCCGCTTCAATCGTTCCGGTTGCGCCCACTGTCACACAGTCCGAACAGATTACTTTTCCTTTTACCACACCGTCGACCCGAAGTGAACCTTTCACATCGAGGGTACCGTTTATGACCGTATCTTTTCCAATTATTGTGTTCATCAGTCCTTCCGTTTCACCGTGGTTATTTCTTTTCATCATTTTATTGTTCCATTGGATTTATTGGTTCGTCATGCAATCTGATTTCATAATGAAGGTGAGGCGCTGTCGACTTCCCGGTGTTTCCCGACAACGCTATCCTGCTCCCCGCGGCGACTTCGTCCCCTCGCGATACTAGCAACTCTGAATTGTGACCATAGACAGTGCTGATACTGTCACTATGTTTAATGACCAGCATCATCCCATAGACTTCATCTTCACCGGCAAAAAGAACTTCACCGGATGCCGTGGATAGCACGACGGTCCCTTCAGCGCACGCGATGTCTATCCCAGGGTGGAATTTATCCGGACTCTCAATCTGGAATTCCTGGCTTACATATCCCTGAACAGGGAGTCCCGAGGGGACAGTGAAATCGGTGCCGTTACTCCGGGCGATGATCACGCTGGCCTGGTTGTCAAGCTGTGCAAAAATTGCGGAGTCACTGGGAAATTCGGCAAACTCGTAATCGATCCCGGCCAGCTTAACCAGTCGGCTGACCACCTCGCGTGTTTGAACGAGATTCTCTTCGAGCAGTTTCACTTTATACTGGTACCTCAACAACCTCTCGTTTTCCGCTTCAAGACGATCAGTCATCGCCGCCCTGGCCAGCACTTGCCCATAAAAAGCGAAAAACAAAATAATGCCAACCATCAAAACCGCAAAGCCGATCACAAGCGACTTGAGCAGCCATTGCCGAACTCTAAATTCCCGACCGTTCTGCCCACCGTCGGGTACAAACATAATTGTAACGTAACGCGATTTTGCCATCTGTTCTTACTGTGTTTGGGTTGCACGAAAAATATCGAGCAACCGATTGAGATCATCATCACTATAGTACTCGATTTCGATCCGTCCTCGTTTTAGGCCGGATGTAATCTTCACCGAAGTGCCCAACAGTTGTTTTAGAAAATTCTCGGCCTCTGAAATTTCCGGATTCTTCCGGCGTGGTAGCCGCCGCCCTTTGCGCACCCGCCGGACTTCCTGCTCAACCACTCGTACCGAAAGAGAATCATCGGCGATCCTCCTGGCCAGTTGCAGCATCTGCTCTTCGGTATCGACCGACAGCATAGCCCGCGCGTGACCTTCGGTGAGCCTACCATCGCGAATCATCGACTTGATACTGTCCGGCAATGCCAGCAGACGCATCTGGTTGGCCACCGCGGCACGGCTCTTGCCAACCCGGAAAGCCAACTCGCTCTGCGTAAAACCGCATCGCTCCATCAGGGTGCGATAAGCATCGGCTGTTTCCAAAGCATTCAGATCTTCACGCTGAATATTTTCTATCAGGGCAACTTCAAGCATGCGGTTGTCATCAATATCGTCCATCACGACCACTGGAAGTCGTTCGAGGCCTGCCTGCCTGGCCGCACGGTAGCGTCGTTCACCGGCCACTATTATAAGTTCGGCGCCCCGCTCCCGCACTACAAGCGGCTGGATAAGACCGTGCTCTTTTATTGAAGCTGCCAGTTCAGCAAGAGATTCACCATCAAACCGTCTTCGCGGCTGCAATGGATTGGGTGCCAGTTGATCGATAGCTACCGTACGATACTTTTTCTGCCTCTCCGAAGAAGATACATCGCTGGGACTCAACGCTTCCAGTCCTTTTCCCAATACAACTTTACTCATGACGCTAACAACTCCTTGGTAAGTGACATATAGTTTTCAGCCCCAGTCGACAGGATATCGTAGAGTATAATCGGCTTACCAAATGAAGGCGCTTCTGACAACCGCACATTCCGAGCTATCATGGTGTCGTACACCTTGCTGTCAAAATGTTTGCGCACTTCATCGGACACCTGTTTCGATAGATTCAAACGACCGTCGTACATGGTCAGCAAGACACCTTCAATTTCAAGACCCGGATTGAGGTTTTCTTTCACGAGATTAACCGTGTTCACTAATTGCCCCAGACCCTCCAGAGCAAAATATTCACACTGGATAGGAATGATCACCGAATCCGCTGCGGTGAGGGTGTTGATCGTGAGCAGTCCCAGCGACGGCGGACAATCGACTATAACGTAATCATAGTGTTCGTGGACCGTCGTTATGGCTTTTTTAAGGCGTGTCTCGCGGGACATTAGATTGACCAGCTCCACCTCTGCTCCCACCAATGATATCGTTGCCGGGATAATGTTCAAATAATCAAGGGCGGTGGGGTGGATAGCTTCACTTGCCGAACGGCTGCCTATCAGCACATCATAGATAGAAATATCTATTTCGTTTTTGTCCAGCCCGATTCCGCTGGTTGAGTTCCCCTGGGGATCCATATCAACCAGAAGCGTTTTCTTTTCGGCGGCGGCCAAACAGGAACTCAGATTGACCGCTGTAGTGGTCTTACCGACTCCGCCCTTCTGGTTAGTGATGGCAATTACTTTTGCCAATATAAACTCCTTAACGTTCGAAGTTTCAATTATCTATAACTTAGTTAGGAAGGTTGACCAAGCGGCGCAACAAAAAAAGTGATTACGACGATTTTTTGAAGATTGTCAGCGACTTTGTGATATTCTGAGAGTCTATTTGGTAGGTGTAAGTCTCTTTGGTAATGCTGGTTGAAGCTGAGATTAGTGGCGTGGAGGAAAAATAAATAAAAACAGAGCCAGGCAAAAGCAGGCGTTCTACGGACTTGAGTATGGACTTGTCAAGTTTGACCAGGCGAAGAGTCACCAAATCATATCGAACAGTCTGTTTTATATGCTCGATACTGAGGGGGAC
>JAUXBO010000039.1 GCA_030619345.1 Candidatus Zixiibacteriota bacterium
TGGAGATTATTCCGGAGCCATAGAACTCCGCTGGTAATCGTGTGCGGCAGACGTCCCTTCGATAACGCTCAGAACATACCTCGTCAGCCTCTCGCTTCCTGCATCCTCAGACCGGGCGGGCCGGGATATCTGCCGCGCACAAGATACTACGAATTTTCTGAAATTGTCGCAACAAATAGGAAAAGGCAGGAGACGCATCTCCTGCCTTCAATCAATTATATTTCAGTCGCCTCGCCTATTCAGCAGGGCAAGGTTCGAGTGGAATGCTCGGAGTTCCCCACATATAGTCAACTAAATCGGTCAAATCTGTAATATCGAGCGTGGCCGTTCCATTAACATCAGCCTCCTCAAACACCTTCGGGGGCCATCCGTTGTTAAACATGTAATCGACGAGGAAAGTAACATCGGAAATGTCTGTTCCCTCATGTTCACTTCCGTCAATATTACCACGAATGCCAATGCATGGAATTCGATACAAAAGTGGGCTCCAGAATTCCTGTGGCGGGAAATCAGGACCGGCAGCCCATGGCTGGTGAGTAGCTTGACCGTATTGATCTGGAGGGAAACTATCCCAATACAGATAAATTGGTCGCCATGTCTCCACCATTGGAGGAACTTCAATGGATACGGTTGCAATTTCGTACGTTCCCGAATCCAACCCTTCAATATAAGTCGGAAATATATCAATATCAATAACTCCTCGGTTAATATCCACCTGACATATAAACATTTCGGGGTTGGGTACGTTTACGTCAACAATATCAGGGATTTCGGTCCCGACTCGAATAGCCATGGGGAAGCAACCTGAAATCAACGCAACGTCCGTAGACAGATGAATTCGTACGTTATAAGTACTCTGGCCCGGTGCGAGAATATCAGCATACGGGAAACTGCTTTCAAAGGAATGGACATAAAGGGAATCATTTTCAACGCCCATTGAAGGAATTGACGGTCCCAGCTCCGGACAGAACAGGGGATAACCGTATATTAATACTCTCCACCAGGTCAGGACATCATTGGCATTGATCATTAGGTGACCATCAATGTCTCCTGCATCATGAATTGGCGGCGCAGGTCCGCCACGGTACACGTAATCAAACAAGAAAGTCAAATCAGTGATGTTAGCCCAGCCATCATCATTGGCATCGCCGCAGACATACTCTTGAAACGGCGGTTTTAGATATTCAACGAAAAAATTCTCGGCGTCCTGGGCAATGTCATCAATACTATACCGATTCGAGTTTTTCGGATACCAGTCATTTAGATTCGTAGCATAAGCTACAAAAAACTCGAGAGTATCTGATGGCTGTAGATCGTATGAATGCACATACGTAATACCTGCGTGCAGGTCCCCGATTGAGTCAGAGATGAACGTACCGGAATATGAATGGTTCTCAGCCAGGAACCGTCCGTCCACACCCTTTTTACCAGAATACAAATCCATCATATTGTAGGAAGTATAATAACCATACGGAAAGTCGAAAATCTCGACCGGCATGGTATCGTTGGAGTATCGATACCCTTCAAGCCAGACAATCGCCCCGTATCGCTGGTCTGCATCCCATCCCCCATTGGCATTCTCCAGAGAATCGTTCCAGCCGGGAATTTCTAACCCCCGAAGGTAGATTCCCTCGGCAGGTGACGACAATATTCCGGAATAATTGTGCCACACCGTGGAATCCCCGGGAACATCCCAGTCTACCACGTCTCCGACAAAAATATCGTCATGAGCATGATCGTACAAGGAGTATACCCTGGTTTTCTTTACCACAAAACTACACCTGTAGGCTGGATCAAGTGGGGCATACCAGGTAACCTCAAGTGCTATACTTGAGTCATGAGAAACAATCGTACTGGTGTGAATGATATCAGCCCATGACTCCGAGGACGACCAATTGCCTCCCAGTGGAATAAGGCTGGTTGTGTCAGCGATTGAGCTATTGTACATCGAGTAGTTTACTGTTGTATCTAAACCATTAACCCACCCGAGAACAGGTGATGCTTCATACAGGTACACATCTGCTCTCTCAGGCTCCCATTCCTCCCAGTAGTTCCCGAAATCCATATTTACCAGTCCCAAGCCATTGTTGCCTGCACCACCCAGGTTATTGACAGTTAAAGCTATGCAGCTAGTGTAAAGACTATCCCAGACCGGTAGAATTACAGTATCCGCAACAACAAGCTCAATCTCGAATTCATGAGTGGCAGGTTCATTAGTGTGAAAGGATACGCGACCGGTCACGCGAACAATCGTCCCCGGATCACAGATATAGCCACCGTAGTTCAGGATGATTTGTCCGGTTTCAACGTTGTTCTCTCCCGAGGGGATATCGCCGTCGAAGTTCTGGATGTTCAGCCAGTTATAGTAAACACCGGGATCTTCATAGATGGAAGTAGAATAAGTCAAGCCGGTATTGCCGGTATTCTCCACCTCAACATCGATAAAACGATAGTTGCAATGTTTCACATATTCAGGATACTTAAACGAGCTGCTCGACATGGCAAAACCCGGCATCAAAACCGGATCAACGCACGGAACACGTATCCATAGATAGTCTGCGCTGTACCAGGAACCGTAACCTCTGATAGCCGCGCCGGGATCGGGGTCATCGATATATGCCATATCAAAATAATTGTTACCGCTGTAACCGGGATCAAGATTGACCACATTGCCCTCAGAAGGCCCGGCAACTGCATAATCGGTGCCGTGAGAAGCAGCGCTCATCCAGTGTTCCGAAGGACAGGGGCCTACTCCGGCCGGGTCACAGGCACCCATAGTACCGGTCGGGCCGCCATAGGTGTCGGTCAAAGCACGAGCAGCATCCCAGGTCAGACCACCATCCTCGGAGACAGAGATGAAAAGGTCACCGTTGGCGGCGCCGATGTAGTCACCTTCAAAAGCTCGGGCGGCACAGTCGTCGTGGTTTTCGTTGCCGGTAGTTAATGGACTGTTCAATTCAACCCAGGTCACATACAGCCTCTCATCACCGGGAGGGCCGCACTGAGTTAAAGACAATTTTGCCTGGTTCTGGTTGAATGAACCGGGGTTACAGTTTTCAGGATCCCATTGAGCAGCAGAGACGGTTCTTATATTCCCCGAACCATAACCACCATATTCGAAACCAAGATTTTCCGACCAGTGATAGATGCGAGACCGATATGTTCCGATATTATCGTCATCCCATTCCATAGCCACCCAGGCAGCATGGTAGATGCCATCGGACGAAATCAGTGATATAATATCAGAGAACGGACGGAAGCCATCATCGCCAGAGATATTCTTGGTTAGGTTGACGCGATTCTCCCACCAGTTACTGTACCCATCATAGGGGTAACCAAGCCACCCGCGACCATAGTTGCGGTTAATCTGGTAGTAGAAATCATTGTCCCAGCGATCGCGCTCTGGATTGCCAGTGGAACTGTTTCGCGAGCAGGTATCGCATCCGGGATCCTCGGGAATTAGAGCAAGCCAGGAAATAGCTACGGTACCATCTTCTGAAGCCGTAATATCATAGCTCTCCCCGTTGAAGATAGTATCGATGGCACAACCAAAAGTCCACGTGCCGCCACCACTTTCAGGACCAACGTATTGAAAGTAACTGAAATTGGCAGCGCCGGAACCGCCGCCGTAAGCAGAACCAATCAGGTGCAGAACACGATCACCATCCGGGGGATTCTGGACAGCCACCTTCGGCCAGATAACTGCCGCCTCCTTAGGATCAAATAGATGTGTGTTCCCACAATCATTCAGACTATCCGGAACACGGACATTAGCACTGTGGAACGGAACGTTACAGATAAACTGCCAGTAGGTCTGGATGCGATAACCGGTTCCGTAATCATTATGGCAGGCGATGACAAACCGGTTGTCGTCGGTAACCGCCAGAGAGGCATAACCGGCATATTCATCGGGATTCTGCATGCCTTCATAATAGCCAACCTCAGCACCACCAGCGCCATCCCAACCGTTATAAAAAATCTCGCGATCCTCGAGTACGGGCGAAGGCAGGAACATCCAGGCAAAATGTACAGTCCACTGACACGAGGCACTCTGGCCCACGCCGACCTGTCGCCCCATGGAAAAATTATGCTGTTGGTCATAGTATGTATCGCCAGCCTTCCAGCCAAAAGCATTAGGGTTTGCTTTAGTGCGGTCGAGCCCGATGTCATGTTCTTCTCCGGAAGAAGGAAGATAATTGTATTCATCAGGGAACGAGTAATCTACCACACGAACGGCCACCGGGTCTACTACCTCTTTCTCAGACTGAGCCGTCCCAGCCGCTACGACACTCGATAAGACGAGCAACAAAAGCGAATTAACGGCGATAATAATTATAACTTTTTTCATCCTTGATAACTCCTCTCATTTTCTTGATTTACCCATTTTGTATATCTTCTTTGTAAGCTGAATCTTGCGAAATTTCGGTCCGTAACTGCTTGAAATACACTAACGCAATCATGCTTCGCCCCTGCGACTGATTTCCGGTCGATTTGACAAAAAGCTCCCCTGAGATGCACAGTTAGTTAATTCGGCGCTGACGAAACGTCCATCCAGCAAATTGAGCGATTGAGCGGGCATCTTCTCTCATACCATGCTTTTTTCAGACATGGCGCTATCCCATGTATAATATTATTTAAACTTCGATGAAAGTCGCTGATGCGTTCCAGTTTACATCAAATATAGAGCACGAGCATGGACCGGTCAATAGATTTTTGTCTCGGTGCAATAATTGCGACGAGTTGTTGAGTGGATGTACTGGTTTTGAGTGCGCCAACGGTGAATTAGAGCAGACGACTTAGACGGAATTAAAAAAGGGCAGGATCACGGTGATCCTGCCCTACTTGTCTATTGTCGAAACCCGCAAGGGGATTTCGACCTACTTCCGATTCAACGCACTAATTCCTGACGCTGTCCGAAGGAGAAAAACACACCGTGTGTGTTAGAACCACTTCGGGACGGCTTTGTAACCGTACGAAATTACGCCATGCGAACCCTCGTTCTGAATACGACGGAACTCCAGGCGAATCTCCATACCGACCTTGACATCTTCCATCGCAACGTCGGTCATTTGTGCCATCAATCTCGTGCCGTCGGTCATCTCCACGATAGCCAACGCGTACGGCGCGTTGTCTCCCCACTGGCTGGGAGCAATACGAATGATCGTATAGGTAAGCACTTTGCCGGTTTCAGGGAGCCTGACCGTTTCCTGCTCAGTGTCACCCGTTTCCGGGTCGATCAGCCGTTTCGGAATATAGGTCTTGCCGCTCTTTTTGAATTTCGACGCTTCCGTCCGGTAACGGTGCGGATATTCTCTCCAGTTACGTGAGCTGAACATAGTCATCAGGCCACCTCCAATACATGCACTACCGATGAACCGCCGGAGCCGCCCATATTCTGGGTCATCGCCAACTTGGGCGCACCCGGAATCTGGCGACCCTTTTCGGCCTGACCGGTCAACTGTTTATAGACTTCGACCATCTGTGCCACGCCGGTCGCGCCTACAGGATGACCCTTGGACTTCAATCCACCCGATGAGTTGATCGGGAAAGCGCCGTCGAGAGCCGATTCACCGGCCAGGAATGCTTCGCCCGCTTTACCGGGGACATACTTGCCGATTGATTCAACCACCATTATCTCGGCGATGGTGAAGCAATCGTGCACCTCGGCGAACTGAATGTCATCAATCTTTTTCCCAGCCATGTCGAGCGCCTTACCGGCCGCAATCGTGGCCGCCTTGATCGTAGTCATATCCTCGCGCTGAGCAAGCTGGATTGTATCGGTGCCGGTGCCGGTACCGAGTATTTTAATGTACGGCTTGCCGAGTTTCTTCGCGACATCTTCGGATGCAAGAATCACTGCTGCTGCGCCATCGGTGATCGGCGAGCAGTCAAGAATGTGAAGCGGGTCGGCTATCATGACCGAATTGGCTACCTGCTCCATACTGATCTTGAAAGGATACTGCGCATCGGGATTCATTGAACCATTGTTATGGTTTTTCACCGCAACGGTTGACAACATATCGCGAGTAGTACCGTATTTCTCCATGTGGGCAACCGCCATCATGGCGTATAGTCCGGGGAAAGTCGCTCCATGGAAGACTTCATATTCCTGATCGGCGGCTGTGGCCAGCGCGTAAGTTGCTTCGTCACCGTCGACGTCGGTCATTTTCTCAACGCCCGAAGCCATTACGATATCTGACATTCCGGAAGCAATTTCAATAAAGGCCGAACGGACGGCCAGCCCGCCCGAGGCGCAGGCCGACTCCACCCGGGTAGCGGCGAGACCGCGCATACCCATGTAATCGGTCAGGACTGAGGCAAGATGTTCCTGGCCGACAAATAGCCCGCTGGACATGCAGCCGACATACATCGAATCAAGGTGATCGACCCCGGCCGCTTTAACTGCATTTAGCGCCGCCTGAGTATGCAGGTCACGAAGTGACATCCGCCATACTTCGCCCCATTTACTCATACCAACGCCTACAATACAAACTGTTCTCATTATTGCCTCACCTCCTTACGCGTTCTTAATAATTTTGTGTCTAAACTTGGCATAGGTACCATAGTCGATATAGGTCAAATTCTCTTCCAATAATTTCTGGGTGCGAACAGTAAGATCACGCACTTCGTCGATACGATTGGTCACTTTCCAGATGAAAGCATCTGAACCCGCGCCGGAGCCATAGGAGCACATAAAAACCATGTCTCCCGGCTTGGCAACATCAAGCGTTGCGGTAAGTCCAATCGGCGAAGCTCCAGAGTATGTATTACCCAGCGTTGGGGCCAGCCAACCGGGATCGATCTGTTCCTGGGTAAAGCCGAGTTCAAACGCCACACGCTGCGGGAACTTGCCATTTGGCTGATGAAAAATAGCGTAAGCGAAATCCGAAGGTTTCATACCGGACTTTTTCAGAATCGCGTTTGAGGCACCCTTGGTGTGGGCGAAATACGCCTCTTCACCGGTGAACCGACCACCATGCTGTGGATAGAACTCATGTTCGCGACGCCAAAAATCGGGCATGTCGGTCATGTATGAATGAGTGTGCTCGATTTCGGCCACGAGATTGTCCGTCCCCATAATGAACGCACCCGCCCCGGCCGCAGCCGAGAACTCCAGTGCGTCAGAGGGTGCACCCTGTGAAGTATCGGCGGCAATAGCCAGCGCGTATTTCATCTCCCCTGCTTTGACATGGCTGAGGGCGACATACATCGCTTCCGATCCGGCCTTACATGCAAATTCAAAATCTGCGCAATGGATATCCGGAGTCGCACCGATTGCTTCGGCGACGGTTGTCCCGGATGGTTTTACCGCATACGGGTGTGATTCTGAACCGATATAGATCGCGCCGATATCAGCCGCATCGACTCCACCGGAGCGAATCAGCGCCCGCTTGGCGGCTTCAACCGACAGTGTAATCGTATCCATGTCCGGTGGTGGAACTGATTTCTCGCGAAGCATCAACCCTTTCTTGTAGCTCGGCGCATCCGCACCCCAGACCTTGGCGATCTCTTCGACCGTAATCCGGTGACGGGGCAAATGAGCGCCATAACCAACTATTCCAGCAGCCATATTCACCTCATTGTTTTATGATAATTAAGTGTTGTTGACATTTTGAGGCATGAATCCAGTAAAATCATAGAGCACAAAATAGCTTTAAAGCAACCGTAGCACAAGCAGAGACGTAAAAATATTGTGAAAAAGAACACGTGGTCACGAGCCATAAGAGAAATGCGACTGATTCAAAGCAAATGGTTTATTGGGATTGACTAAATCGAGCGGACAGGCATGTTCTGAGGATCGTCGATCAGAATATGTTCTTTGATCGTATAGGCTTCAGCATATTCCACTCCGACGAGTTGGCCAAAATGGTGGGCACGGGTTTGCATCAGATCGACAATATCCTGCCCCGGCTCAAATATCCGCCCGGATTGCTCGTTGCCGCCAAACTGAGATTTATAGACCAGGACTGCTTCACATTTTTGGTCAAATACTTCGCTGATGTCAGTCAAAAAAGTGAACTCGCGGTTACGATAATAGTAGGCGTAGAGAATCTTGTGTGGTCGGAACGGTTCGCCATTAAGATCGATTTTCTTGAGTCCGGCCAGAAAGCAGGCGTCGTAGGCAAGTCGGCAGCAAGCCAAATGATCCGGATGCCGTTGCTCCCAGTGCGGTACAATCACCGCCTCCGGTCGGGTGTCACGGATCACCTGTGCGACCCGGAGTTTGTTTTCCTGATTGTACTCAACGGCAGAATCCGGCATTCTCAGATTTCCCCGATAGACCAATCCCATAATATCTGCGGCTGCCTTTAGTTCAACCATGCGGTCAGTCTTGTCGCCGAACGTCCCCATTTCCCCTTGCGTTAAGTCCAGAGCGCCGACCTTCCGTCCCATTCTCACCGACTTGATCATTAGGCCGCCGCAAGTGATTTCGCAATCATCGGGATGAGCGGCTATTGACAAAAGGTCAAGTTGCGTGATTTCCCCGTGTACCAGATGATCAGCCATTCACAACATCCTCATAGTACGCTTCGTATTCTCCGACAATCTTATCCGCACGAAAACGCTTTCGAGAACTCTCGGCGGCATTGGTTTTGAACTCGGTCAGGCGCGTCTTATCTTTTAGAAGAGAAATAGCGGCCCGGGCCATTGAACCGGTATCCCCCACCGGAAGCAGGAATCCGTTTTTGAAGTCTTCCACTACTTCGACCAGGCCGGTGCCGGAGGTACCTATGACCGGTACTCCGCAAGCCAGCGCTTCTAAAGCTGCCAACCCAAATGATTCTTCTTCGGAAGGCATCAGGAACAGGTCGGCACACGGCAGGACAGATTCCACGCGATGCTGATTGCCAAGAAAATTTACCCGGTCGGTGAGATTACGTTTATTAATCTGGCGTCGCGCCAGGACAGTGTCAGGCCCTTCGCCGATCAGCACCAAACGCGCGGGAAGTTGGACTGAGACTTTGTCAAAGATATCAATCACATCAAGCGCTCGTTTGACCGGCCGGAAATTAGACACGTGCATCAAGAGAACTTCATCATCGGATGCAAATTCTTTGCGGGCACAGTCTGTCTTGGCAGGACTGAATCTGGTCTCATCAAAGAAATTATGTATGACCCGAATCTCCTTGTCGATCTTAAACACGTCGGCTGTTTCATCGGCCAGGTATTTCGATACCGCCGTGATACCATCCGAGGCTGTAATCGAAAAGCGAGCGATGTCGTAGAACGATGGATCTGATCCCACCAGCGTAATATCTGTACCATGCAGTGTCGTAATTATCTTCGGCCTTCGCGTATGCCCGTTCAGTAACTGCGAGGCCAGATAAGCGCAGGTAGCATGAGGGATGGCATAGTGAACGTGAAGAATATCAAGTTCGTGATTGCGCGAAACTTCGGCCATCTTCGCTGCCAGCGTCAGAGTGTAAGGCGGAAATTTGAACAGTGGATAAGCAGTGGTCTCGACCCCATGATAAAAGATGTTGGACTGAAAGCGATCCAGTCTGAACGGCATCGCGTAGGTGATAAAGTGCACTTCGTGGCCGCGCTGCGCCAACTGTTGACCAAGTTCGGTGGCAACAATCCCGGAGCCTCCCGCTACCGGATAACAGGTGATACCTATCTTCATTGTTGGCTCATCTCCGAAAGATAAATTAACTGATGCGACTTCTCATCAGCTTCAAGCGCTTCATAAAGAAAATCGACAAAGCCAAATCCATACCGAGAGATAAAGTAGGTGATGTTCAACGAGCGCTCCTGCAATCCCCGGTTGGTGTACAACGCATTCCAGAGTCGATAGATTCGTTCGCGAGTGTCCGACAGTTGCTTTTTGTGAGAGGAGAATACTTTTCCCTCGAAAGCATTTAAGTTGAAATCGATCCTGCCCATGATTTGCTCGGCGAATTTCTCAAGTGACATGTCAAACTTCAATGATTCATTGCTGAATTCACCAAATCGTTCTCGAACATTCACTCGAAGAGAATTAAATCGCTTTTCCAAACCCTCTGGGAAGGATCGGGCCATGACTCGATTAATTACCTGCTCAATGTCGCCGGTCAACTCCACAAAATCTATTTCGTGTTCCAAGAGTAGCTTCTCAAATCTTGATTCTACAATGGTAGCCGTAGGTCTCGCGACATACACAGGAGGAACAAGTCCAAAAATCTCAAATAGCGGATTGATCTGGGCCAGGTAGGCAATTTCAGAGGATCCGCCTTTCTGGCTCAGGACCGGAAACAGGTACGATTGAAAAATGGGACGAGTCATAACATCAGGCGAAAATCGCTCCGGGTGACTTTTCAAACAGTCCAGCAGTTCTTCGCGACCGTAAGAACAATCACCGACTTTAAAATTACCGTCATCCTGCAGCAGAGCTGTCCTGCCCTCACGATTATAAAACAGGTACGAAGAGTTTTCCTTCTTCTCAACCTGAATGTGGTAACCGCTGTCAAGGATATTACCGTTTCTACTACTGACTATCTTGTGCATTTCCTCCTGACGCCGGATAATATCCTCGAATAGTGGTGTTGCCAATTCCTTAACTTCCTTGTCGCAGGGATTGAAAAGAACCAGACCGAGGTTCTTTGTCAGCCCGGCCATCAACTTACCAAAGGCGGTTACAAAACTGTCTTCCGCAGTATAGGCGTGCTCCAAAAGATCATAAAGTTCGGGCGTGAAATCAGTCTGACCAAGAGTCTCTTTGAGTAGTTCCTTGGCTTGGTGCAACTGGGGAACGTCTGAAAAAGGAATCTCGGCTGTCGGAAGTTCCAGCAACGGAGGTGTCTCATAACCAATTTTTACAACCTGCGATTTACGATCGAGCAAAAATGTATGATTGACTTCCTCAAAATCATGGTCGTCACCTGCTATCCAAAAAATCGGTATGACCGGACGATTGAGTTGTTTTTCATAATCACGCGCTGCTTTTACTATTCCGAGGGCCTTGAATACAACCAGTAACGGTCCGCCGAATAGACCAGCCTGCTGCCCGGAAAAAACGCAGACGGCCGAGGACTCCCTGATTCTCGCCGCTGCCTGGAGTGTTTTTTCTGAGGCGTGAAACTCTCGATTTTGTCGCTCCAGAATAGAGGCCAGTTTCTCACGCTGGTAGTTGATCCGATCCAGACTGACAGCCACTGCTTCAAAGTCATCGGATTCATAGAATGTAGGCGCCGGACTCTTATGGGCCAGAAAATCCAGAAATATGTTGGAATAGCCGAGTGACTTTTCCGGTTCAACCAGAGTTTGTTTCAATCTCTTCCCTTTATTACTTACACGGTCTCGGTTTCTACTTTCTTTTTGCGGAAGAAACCGACAAAGTCATCAATCAATGTATATACCACCGGTACAATGACCAGCGTCAGCATGGTCGAAGATATGATACCTCCGATTGCAGCTCTCGCCATAGGCGAACGAAACTCCGCGCCCGGTCCGATCCCAAGAGCCAGTGGCAACATCCCAAATACCATCGCTAAGGTCGTCATCAGAATGGGACGCAGCCGGATTGGTCCCGCTTTCATTATGGCATCATACCTTGCAACGCCTTCGGCCCTGAGTTGTTTCACAAAATCGATAAGCAGAATGGCATTCTTTGTAACCAGCCCCATTAACAGCACAATACCGATAAGGGACATAATTGAAAACGATGATCCAAGTAGCCCAATAATAGCCCCA
>JAUXBO010000031.1 GCA_030619345.1 Candidatus Zixiibacteriota bacterium
GACTCGATAACCAGCCATCATCTCGGGCGGTATTGGTTGAAAAACGCTCGTTAGCATATTTGAACCGGACTATCATTTCCAGTCTATTCTCTATCTGGTCGGTCGATCGATCAATGTCGGACTCTCTCCAATACTGATCCAGGTAGTTTATTTTCCCTTCATCGCTCAAGTGAGTCAGGGTCTGTTTCTGACGCGGCTCCAACAGGTACTCCACCAGGTGCATCTTTTCATCCAGAGTCAAGTCATCGTACGGATCAACCAGTCGAGCACGAATCAATTCGACCTCATCGTCGGGGATCGGCTTCATAATAACAAATGGAGTCAAGGCCGTATCTGCATCTCCCGTTACCTTATCAGCTACTATCAATTGAAGGATAAAATACTTGTCGGGCCAACCTTTTATGTCAAACGACTCCGCGATAACCGCGGTCTTGCCGACCATTTCTTTTTCTCGCGATCCAAGATGGATAAAGAAACTCGAGTCTTCCTCAAGCACATTGTAAATAGCCGAATACTTCCCCTGTTTATCAGGCGAGTAATTGAGATTGTAGGCTTCCACATACAGCATCATGACACTATCAGCGGTGCTGAAAATACCAATCGGACTCGGATAAATCAGGTATCCGTTTTTGACCATTCGATAGTTATTACCTTTGTCCTCGCCAACATAGCGAATGTCGTAGGCCAGAGTAAGTCCGCCGAGGCTGAGACGCTCTTTTTCGACCGGGTCGACCATAAAACTCTCAAAAGTAAATTTGCCGGTGCGCTTATTAGAGACATCAACAATGGTTAGATCAGCGCTATATTCCTCCGGCTTGACGGATATCTGCAACTTATTAAAGATACGAATATCGGCTATTTCGGATTCTGATTTTTCGTCGACACTGAGGGCGAAATAAGTTGAGGCAGAGTCGTGCAGGTTTCCGTCAGCATCGTTGAGCTGCACCAGAGCATAAATCCTGGCTTCCCACTTGCCGGGTGAATTGTCAGATTCAAAGAAATCAAATTCGTGGCGCTTGAGCGAGAATTGAAATTCGAGAAGCACAGTAGAATCGTAGGCCGGTACCGGGTATTGCACCACCGACGCATACACGTTCAGTGAGTTTGTATCCGCCGATCCAGTTGCGGACGCAAAAATGACGAGGACTAATAACATCAGTGATATTAACTTCAGGCGCATAGACTCTCCATTAGAAGTCAGGTCTTTGATTGAGGCCATCATACGGATAGCTCAGTTTGTATTCTCCATCTTCATTGACGTCTACAAACACAAATTTGCGGTATTTCCCATCACGAAAATAGTGCCATTCCTGATACGGAACCGAGTTTAGGGCATAGGGATAATCGTCGATCTGATCCGGCTGGCCATACGTGACGTAGATTCTCCCCCGGTCGGTCTTCCAGCCCTCGCGTCGAAGGTAGCTATAGTTTGAATTGGCATAGCTAACGCGGCGATAGAATTCCTGTTTGGCTTCATTTGCAGCGGATCCAGGAGTTGGGTCGCGCCGAGACCAGAACTCACGGTACGCCTCTAATCGCGCCTCCAGGTCTTCGAGCTTTTTCATCGGCTTTATTTCGCCAGGATCGGCAATGTAAGCTATCTGTTTCAGAATAGTCTCATAGTCGTATTTCAGCAAAGCTTCCGGTGTCATACGAATTGTGAATGGCTCTTTTTTCTTGTCGAGTTTCTTCTGCTTTTGATTTAGCAAAAGAATCTCCAACTCGTAGTCCCCCGGTTCGATATCGTCGATATTAATATCCCTGACTTGACGAACCACGGGCTGATCAAGAATCACCGTAACACTGTCTCGATATTCCATTTTTCCGCGCCGCATACTTCGCAGTAGAGTAACAAGTCTTACTTCTTTGGGAGCCCTGTCCCCGGCATATATCTCAAAATAATATAGCAGGTGATTTTCATTCTTTGCACCGCCGTATACTCTGTTGACCGAAGGGATCATGGTCATGCTCGACTTATCAAAAGGACTTGGCTTTTTCTTTGCCGGGGAGACAGCGTACAGAAATTCAGTCGAAGACAACATAACTGGCTGTTTCTCAAATCCTTTGTGTTTAAACTCTAACTCTCGCCTGTAAACGCGTCGAGAGTTTTTATCTCTAAGTGTAGCCTTGATTTTATACTTTCCAGGCGGAACATCAAAGGAAAACTGGTTTGTCCGAAAATCTGTCAGCGAAGTTGTGCGCCGCTCTTCCTGAACGACAATCGGTCTCCTGATTTTATTAGTGCCAGCCAAGTCTTCATTTTTACCCTTAAGATCAATCTGGAATTCATAATCAGCACGATATACGCCGCTGTCTTCTTTGAATGTCAAAAAGAAATTATAAATCTGAAAATAGACCTCGACTCGAATTTGAGAGGAATTATCTGCCTGATATATGGCATAGTCAATCGGGATCGTGCGGTCGATATCGTCGTCATACTCAATTTTGTCTGGTCGGGCAGAAATCAGCGACGGCAGCAATAAAAGCAGGGCTAAGAGTGAAATTCTGATTCTGTTTCCGTATATCATATCACTTCTTTCAACACCGTGGACAGTGAGCAGGTTCCATCACAGATAAGGGTTAGGATAGGATATATTGAAGCCTCAAACAAGAACTAAACTATTCGTAGTGAAGAGCTTCGATAGGATCGAGAAGAGCTGCTTTGTAGGCAGGATATATTCCGGAAATCAGCCCCACTGAAACTGAGACTACAAATCCGAGAATGATCCAGAATGTCGGCAGAGAGAGAGGGAATCCGAGCAATGAGTTTACAATTACACCCAATAGAATACCTGCCACGATACCGATAAGACCGCCGGCAGCTGATAGCGTCATCGCCTCCGTTAGAAACTGTAGAATTATGTTTGATCGCTTGGCCCCAATGGCTTTACGAACACCTATCTCTCGGGTGCGCTCGGTGACCGATACCAGCATAACATTCATCACCCCGATGCCACCAACCAACAGTCCCACCGACGTAATTACGATCATGGCAATGTAAATATACTTGGTAATATCTCCGACAAAATCTTTCAGGTTCTCCTGGGTTGAGAGAGCAAAGTTGTTCGGTTTATTGAACGGCACATTGCGGACTATCCGAAGAACACCGATAATTTCCTGCTTGGCGACCTCAATATTCTCATAACTGTCTGATTGTACCATCAGCCACAGCGCTTTATCCCAGGGATAGAGCTTGTCTTTGGTAGAGAGTGGGATCAGGACCGTATTGTTATAGTTATCATCATCAAAATTCGACTCTTTTTTTTCCATAATTCCGACAACTTCGTAGCGGATATTGTTGACACGAATTTCCTTACTGAGTGGATGCTCTCCCTCAAACAGGACATCGGCAATATCTGCACCCAGAACGCAAGTGAACCTACGATACTGCACGTCCAGATCGCTTATGAATCTCCCGAACCCTACCGCAGCATTGTTTACTTTTAAGAACTCCGGCCAGCATCCTTTTATCCTGGGACGACTCGCTTTGCGGTTTTTATACTTCACTGTGTTGCCACCGCGCTCATAGTAGAGGTTCTCAGGGGAAACAGCACTGACGTGCGGACAATTTTCTTTTATGGCGATGGCCTCTTCCGAAGTTATCCAGGGTCGATTACGCTCTTCTTCACTGAGGTCATCCCAATTGGTATTAAATTCAAAGCGGGTCACGGCGATAGTATTGGAGCCCATGCTATCGATTTCTTCGTTGAAAGCACCGTCGAGACCATTGATTATTGAAGCCAGCCCGATCACGGAACTAACTCCGATCATCACTCCCAGCATTGTCAGAGCTGAGCGGAATTTTGATCCCCGAAGAGACTCCAGAGCCATTAGGATCGCATCTTTAATTTCAATTGGTGTTAGTATCATTTGTCCTACTCGTAACTCAGGGCTTTGATAGGATCCAGCCGGGCGGCTTTCATCGCCGGATAAATTCCAAAGATGACTCCAATACCAGTAGATATGCTCAGTCCGGCAATCATACCAAACATCGAAGGTTCAATCTCCATGTCGATCATACTTACCAGAGATTCCGCAGCGATGTATCCAAGCACAATTCCAATAAGTCCTCCAGTAAGCGTTGTCAGGAGTGCTTCAAATAGAAATTGCAGCAGTATATGCTTCTGCCGCGCACCGACGGATTTTCTTATCCCTATCTCTCGGGTGCGTTCACTCACTGATACCATCATAATATCCATAACTACAATGCCACCTACAACCAGCGAAATTGAGGAAATGCCAACCAGTCCCATGCGGAAAATCCGGGCCACGGCATTGAGCTGATCCAGCACCGCATCGGCGGTAAGAAGAACAAAGTCATCCGGCTTGTTATAGGGAACATGTCTCAATGATCGCAATACGATACGCGCCTGATCCATAGCTTCATCAAGTTCTTCAACCGACCTCGCTTTGATTACAAAATTTGAATTCCGACGCGGTTTACCGAACTGCTTGAGTGACGCTGACAGCGGGATTACAACGTATTTATCCCGGTCCTGCCCGAACATTGAGCCCATCTTTTTGGCCACGCCCACAACAGTGTATTTTTTTCCGTCCAGTCGAATTGATTTTCCCAGTGCGTCAACACCTGAAAAAAGAGTTTCTCGCACTGTTTCACCAATGAACACGACCTGCCGTCGATAGATATCATCTTCCCTGGAATGAAACCTCCCGTGGTCAACTTCAAAGTCAACGATATCGACAAGATTGTAGGTTGAGCCCATGACAAATACATCGCGAAGTTTCTCTCCCCCATACTTCACGCTCGCCGAGTTGAATGAACGCGGACAGACTTTCTCACACAGTTCGCATCCATCTTCAATATCATCTGCATAATCGATATCAATCGGCTTCCTTTTAAGCATTTCATGCCACTGGTCATCTGAAGTTATCACCCCGCCCATGGTAGTAGCGATAAATGTTGACGGACCCAGCCGATCCAATTGTGCTTCCACGGCGCCCATCATACCCTCGAGCGCGGAGATAATAGTCATCACCGAAGTAACGCCGATTATAACGCCCAAGAGAGTAAGGCCAGTTCTAAGCTTGTTGGCCCACAGCGCTTGAATCGCGATTTTTAGGAGTGACACCGCAATCATTTGTTCTAATTGACTCCGTTTCTCTGCTCTCTTGGAACTATCACATCGGTGGCGATCTTGCCATCGAGAATTGAAATCACACGATGAGCGTGATTGGCGATATCGCGTTCGTGAGTCACCACTATGATAGTGTTGCCCTGGCGATGAAGCTCATCAAAAAGCTTCATAATCTCGACAGATGTCTTACTGTCCAGATTCCCGGTCGGCTCATCGGCCAGGAGTATCGAAGGATCGTTTACAAGCGCCCTAGCGACAGCAACGCGCTGCCTTTGTCCACCGGAGAGTTCACTTGGTTTGTGGAGCATGCGGTCAGCAAGTTCTACACGGCTCAGAGCCTGCTGCGCTTTCGCAACACGATCCTGCGAGCCGGATCCATTGTAGATAAGTGGAAGTTCAACGTTGTGGAGGGCAGTAGCTCGGGCCAATAAATTGAAGGTCTGAAATACAAAACCGATTTCACGATTGCGAATATTGGCCAACTCGTCGTCGTTCATTTTGCTGACCGCCCGACCGTTGAGAATATACTCGCCTTGAGTCGCGGTATCCAGACAACCGATAAGATTCATTAGCGTCGACTTGCCGGAACCAGAGGGACCCATGATCGCGACATATTCCCCCTTCTCTATCTTCAGAGTAACGCCGCTCAAAGCATGCACTTTCTCGGCGCCCATCGTATAGGTCTTCCATAGATTTTGTGTTTCAATTAGAGTCATAGTCTTTTAGTTCTCTTTCTTGGAGGACTTTTCTTCGATGGCCACAGGTTCTCCGTCCTTGATGCTCCGCAAGACACGGTAGGGTCCGGCAATTACAGAGTCACCTTCGGACAGTCCACTGGTGACTTCAATGCTTTTTTTATCAGCAATTCCAGTTTCTATCGAGATAAACTGAGCAATCCCCTCGCGCACAACAAACACACCTTTTAGCTCTTCGCGTTCTTCATCATCATCGTGGTCTGACTTCTGATCCAGAGAATCAGCCTCAGCCGCCTGTACCCCTCCACCTGAATCCGACACTTCTTCACGCGCCGCCAGAAGAGAGTCCATATCATAGGTACGCATGACAACCGCACTATAGGGTATGGTAAGTGCCTCGTCTCTGCGGGACGTTGTAATATCAACCGTCGCTGACATCCCCGGGCGGATTTTTACATTAGGGTCAGCAAAAATAACTTTGACATTGAAGTTAGTTGATTGATTCTCAGTCCCCATAGCTGTGAGAACGGCGGTATTGCCAATTTCGGTAACTTCGCCTGCAAAAGCAGTGTCAGGGAAAGCGTCGACTTCAATTGAGCACTCCTGGGCTAACTCAATTTTGTTGATCTCAGTTTCATCAACCTCTACTTCAACCTCAAAGATATTCAAATCGGAGATTGTCATTAATGTCCTGCCCTGAGTGAAGGCAGTCTGGGCGGCAGCAATCTCGCCTACTTCGGCATCGAGATAAGTAATGATGCCCGACATGGGAGCAACAATCTTGGCTTTACTGAGATAATCAAGCTGCTTTTCGTATCGTGATCGGAATTGTTCCGCCTGGGCTTGAAAAGCCTCGTAAGACGCCTTGGCATTGAGGTAGGCATAATGCGAATTATCAAATTCGGTTTCCGAAGTTAGATTTGTTTCGTGCAGTCGCTTGAGTCGGTCGTAATCCTCCTGAGCCTTATCAAGCGATGCTTTTGATCCGGCAAGTCGGGCTTTTACCTCGCTCACCGCATACCGAGCCTGGTCTACATCCGAACGAAGTTGGACCGTGTCCAGAACAATCAACAACTGGCCATCGTCGACCCGGTCTCCCTCTTTGGCATACAGGAAGATAATCTCGCCGTTGATTTCAGAAGTAATGTCGACTTTGGTTCGTGGTTGAATTCGCCCCGACGCTGAGACTAACTCAGTTATGTCCTTCAATTTCGTTTCTTCAGCCTGGACCTTGGTTTCGTTGGATGTGTCCATAGTCAGGTTGGCGATCACGATAGCCACGACTACGACGACACCGACGATTATCAAAATTAGTTTTTTCTTACTTTTCATACTCTCTTACACCCTGTTCGATTTATTTCTCATTTCCGTGTATATGTCTACATCTTGCCCATTGCGTTTTCGAGGCGCGCAATGGATGTATTCAAATCGAAATCCACTCTGACTAACGACACCTGGGCCTGCTTCACTGAAACCTGGGCATTCAACAGATCCAAAATAGTTGCTGCTCCCAGGTTATACTTCTCCTGGGTAATTTTGAGGTCTTCATCAGCCGCCGCAACATTTTCATTCGAGACCATCTTCTGTTCACGAAGTTTTTCAAGCTCCAGGTATGCTGTTTTGATCTCTTTGGACACAAAGTTCTTTGTCTCAAAATACTGAGCCATACTATTATTACGATTCACTTTGGCATTTGATAGGTTCCGCTCGCGATTAAATCCGTCGAATATCGTCCAACTGGCTCTAAATCCAAAATTGCGTGAATTCGATGACGACTCTCTGAGGATATCGAAACCTGAGGTGCCTTCATTCCTGGAATACCCCGCAAAAGCGGAGAGAGTTGGAAGATACTCAGCCTTGCGTGAGTTTACCGCATAACCGGACGATTTCATTGACTGTTTCTGAGATAGTAATCCCGGCTCATGCGAAAGACCGAATTCCAGAGCTTCCTGCAAGGTCCCCTCAAACTGACGAACATGATACTTGGTCGAAAATTCAATATCACTCTGTGGATCAAGACCGACCGTAAAGGCCAGTTCCGATTTTGAGTCAGTCACTGCATTTTGACCAGTGAGAAGGCTCAGCCGGTCGTTACCGTACTGCACTTTCTGTTTCAGGACATCAGAGAGCGATGCGGACCCGAGTTCATATTTCGATTCAATCAGCTTTAGCTGTTCCCGGCTGCGCTTGACGGCTTCTTCCTGTACTTCAATATTCTGAACTGCAGCCAAATACAGATAATACCGTGTCTTGACGGAGAGGATCAAATCCTGCTCAGAGTTTATGACGTCTAA
This sequence comes from Candidatus Zixiibacteriota bacterium, assembly GCA_030619345.1. Taxonomy (GTDB): domain Bacteria; phylum Zixibacteria; class MSB-5A5; order GN15; family FEB-12; genus JARGFS01. The sequence goes on from JAUXBO010000031.1 coordinate 8,086, forward strand.
GTGGGCAACCAATTTGTCAGAGCGTGCGCCAAAGTAGTTGTAGAAATTTGGAAGGCGGAACAACCACATATTGGCATCAATACTGAGAGTTTTGTTTATTGATTCAACATCAGGAAAGGTTGACTTGATGACTTCCGATCCATAAGAATATCTGGCGTCATAGCCCGTGTCGTTGCCGACCAATAAAGTGTCGTAAGAAACGCCCGTAATAAAGTTGGAATCAACATCAGTCTCGTAATCGATTCTTTTGCTCTTGCTGTAGCTGTATGACGCGTTAAGGCTGGGCAGGAATGCGCCCAGCGCAGCTCTCTTATTGGTCGAGGCTCTCGTCTCTTCACCTCTGGCCCGGATCACTGAGAAGCGATTCTTGAGCGCCTGCTCAATACAATCATCGAGGGTTAGTTCCTTGGCGTTGGTAGTCACAGCGCCGGAGACTACTAAGATTGTCAACAGTCCGGTTACGAGCGCAACACGCAGAACAGCTTTCATAAGATTTTCTCTCCTAATTATTAAAACAAACTTCCAACCGCAGTAAAGACCACGTGAAGGATTGATAACATTCCCATTGATAAGACCGACAACATATATCCTTTGTTGCGCGGTAAATTATAAATAATTGAAAGACCGATTCCCACCACCACAATTTCCCAGATCAAGAACAGATCGAGCTTGGACAAGGCCACATAAAGGACGCTGGTCGGTCCCTGTGAAGCCGCCAGAACGGCCGCAGAGATTGATACCATCATTGTATCTTTTGCCAGCATCATTGGCATGATAAGTAACCCGCCGATCAGATTGATCATCTCGCCATAGCACATAACTGAAACCAACTGCTTGAACTTTGCCTTACCGGCAAATACAAAATTACCGAAAAAGAGTGCAAACGAGGCCGCCAGCAGTACAATTATTAACTCGGCCAGTGACCCACCTATGAGCGTCTGGTATCGCATCCAGGTCTCTAACTGTGGGGGTATGGACTGACCCTGCATTTGCTCCTGAAACTGAGGTGATTCCATTTGCATTTTGACAATCAGATCCACCGTTCCGAGCAAAAACAGAAACATCAGCGCCGAAATTGCGATCAACGGCACCAACACCTTGGGATTGTCCTTCAGCTTGGTAAAGAACTCCGTCGGCGATGTGAAAACTTGGTACAGGCCTTTGAACGACAGCCCGCTTTCCTTTGGTTGAACCTCTGACGGTTCTGCGCTATTCATATTCTCCAATGTACTTCTCCCTCTTCAAGAAAACTTTACGCCATAAATTCGCATTTGTTTCATTTTGGTACAATCTCTATACCGTCAGTATAGCGATTTATTCGGTGCAGATAAACAAAAAGGGATATCATCGCAATAATACGACGATATCCCTTGTTATTTTGACTGGTGTCGGTCTTTTAGAACAAGTATGGACCTACTACCAGCGACACGATAGCCATGAGTTTAATCAAAATATTCATAGCCGGACCAGAAGTGTCCTTGAACGGATCACCAACGGTATCTCCGACAACAGCCGCCTTGTGGGCATCGGAACCCTTGCCGCCGTGCGCACCGGCTTCGATATATTTCTTGGCGTTATCCCAGGCTCCGCCGGCATTAGCCATCATCAGCGCCAGCATAACTCCAGACATCGTCGCACCGGCCAGCATACCACCAAGCGCTTCTTTGCCGAGAATCAGTCCGACGACAACCGGTGCCAGAATTGCAATCACACCCGGCAGAATCATTTCCATCAACGCGCCTTTGGTCGCAATATCTACACAGCGACCAGTATCCGGCTTGGCCTTACCTTCCATGAGACCTTTGATCTCGCGGAACTGACGGCGAACCTCTTCGACCATCTTGGCAGCCGCACGGCCAACCGCAGTCATCGTCAGGGCCGCTACAAAGAACGGCAGAACGCCGCCGACGAAAAAGCCGATAACAACTCGTACTTTCAAGATATTTATTGATTCCAAACCGACTGCCGCAGAATAAGCGGAGAACAAAGCGAGTGCGGTCAGCGCCGCAGACCCAATAGCAAAGCCTTTGCCAATCGCAGCCGTAGTATTACCAAGCGAATCCAGAGCGTCGGTGATTTTGCGTACTTCTGTTCCCAGTCCGGACATCTCGGAGATTCCACCGGCGTTGTCAGCAATGGGACCGTAGGCATCGACTGACATTGTCACACCAATGGTAGCCAGCATACCCACACCGGCGATACCAATACCGTACAGACCGGCAAAACTAAACCCGGTATAGATCGCTGCACAAATAACCAGAACCGGCAAGAGAACCGATTCCATACCAACCGCCAGTCCGGAAATGATATTTGTTCCCGCGCCCGTCTCAGACGCCGCCGCGATATTTCGAATTGGTTTTGCCGCCGTATAATACTCTGTCAAAAGTCCCAAGACGATACCGGCCACATTACCGGCCAGAATAGCCCAGAACACTTTTTGATCAAGACCAAGGCGATCAATAATGAACCAGGCCCCGGCCAACATTACCGCCGCTCCTACGTAGGTCACCAAGCGCAAAGTGGCCGCCGGATTCATTTTAGAGAACAGGTGAACCGACAGAATGCCGAGTATCGAGGCAACCGCGCCGAAGGCAACGATGAGCAGTGGCAACTGCATGTAGCCAAGTCGGTCATCCATCACAATTTTAGAAAAGTCACCAACTGTTATAGTAGCCGCAATAGCAATCGTCGCGATTACAGAACCGACATAAGATTCAAACAGATCGGCACCCATGCCGGCGGTGTCGCCAACATTGTCGCCAACATTATCTGCTATTACAGCCGGGTTACGAGGATCATCTTCAGGAATCCCGGCCTCTACTTTGCCCACCAGGTCCGCGCCGACGTCAGCTGACTTGGTGAAGATGCCGCCGCCTATGCGGGCGAAAAGCGCAATCGAGGAAGCTCCCATCGCAAAGCCGTTAATCATGCTGGCAGTTTTTGGGTCACCGCCAAAGACATAAAAGGCAACTCCCACTCCCACCAATCCGAGAGAGGCAACCGACATACCCATAACCGCCCCACCGGTGAATGCGATCGATAGCGCCTCTGGCTGTCCGAAATCCTTGGCCGCAGCAGTAGTGCGTACATTGGCTCGCGTGGCTGCTTTCATCCCGATGAATCCGGCCAGCATTGAGCAGGACGTTCCTCCGAGAAAGGCCAAGGCGGTGTTTAGATTGATCTTCCAGGCCAACAGACCAAAGATAAAAATGATGAAAATGGCGAGAATTGAGTATTCCCTCTTAAGAAATACCATCGCACCATCGTGTATGACATCGGAGATTTCTTTCATTGTCTCCGTGCCGGTCGACTTTCCTTTGATCCAAAAGAAAAGAACGACAGCGAATAGAAGTCCGACAACTCCTATGCCCGCTGACAACATGCCAGTGTTCATCAGTTGTGCTCCTCTTAAAGTTATAAGGCTATTGCAGTTACAATCCCAATCTCTTTATTGAAACAGGGGGGAATATATCTGAGACCAAACTTTTTGGCAAGTTATTTCTGGACTTATCTGATCCACCTGTACAAACAAAAAACCGGCGGCTTTGAGGGCCGCCGGTGCTCTTTTCATAATATCTGAAACTGGTCTTAGAACCGGTGGATTTGTATCTCCACGCTTGGGAATCCCTGATCAGCAATAATATTGCCAGTCCGATTGCGCATAGTAAATTGCTGTACGGTATCAACCACAGACTCCCTGGTGTCTGGCATCTGCCGCGTCATCACGAAGAGTGGGAAGTTGGTCCGGTTGTCGTACGAACTCAAGTCGAGCGGTTCCAGAGTAATGAAAACCGTCCCGGTGTTCCCAGACGAAAGCGGCACTAAATTAACCGAATCCAGATTAGCCGGGAGTTTACCGAAAAATTCATCACCGGGGAAAGAAGGAACTCTTTTGGTCTTCGTATAGAGATTACTGTCATCCGGTTTATTTATCCAACCAAAGCTGCCTGTGGTCAGAAGTCCACCATAATCACCGGGAATTGTAATTGTGCCGGTGGCAGAATCATTGTACGGTCTGCCCCATCCGGGCGGAGTCAAATATCCTGCTGCGGTGTCAATCAGAGGCGATACAATCCAGCCCTTATATGTCCAACCATACGGCTCAAAATTCGGCAAACGGAAATTGTCCTGGGTAAAAGTATCAATATACATGGTCCGCGCAGTGTCGCATAAACCGGGCACAGTAGTATAGAAAAAATCAGACGTAATGGCACAACCAGCGCCGTATGCTGTTTTCACAGAGTCAAAAAAGACAGAATCTGGAATTTTGGAAATATACGGATTCGTGGAATCGACAAATAGTATAGAATCGAAGCGGACAACGGCCTGAATAAACGAGTCCAGACCAATCCGGCGGACGATAGTGTCTACGCGGTAATTCGTAATTCCCGCGAGCGACGTAATGATTGTATCACCCGGTGAATTTATGCCGCCTATAGTATCTACTCGGTCAACTCTTGGAATAAATATGCCGGCGACCGTATCTCGTAGCGAATCTCTTCTTCGCTGATAGTTGGCGAACCAGAGGCCGTATCCATTGGTAGCGGTGTCCCGAGTATTGATGAACGGCTTAAGGAACCCGTCCTTAATATAGATCGAATCATCTGAGACTGTCTCCATACTAAAACGGCAGATTGCCGACCAAAGCGGTATAGTATCCGCGATTTCAGGAAATACCAGCCGAACAACATCATCTTCGGGCAGGTTCACAACATCGATCAGCATAATCGCCGAAGGACTGGTCGGATCCGGGTCCGGATGCGGTTCAACAGAAATGAATATCTTATCATACGCCAACATATCGTCGGCCAGATAGAAACGGTTGGTATCAATCCGAGGACTACCATCGACCTCAGAGAATCTCCGCAATTGCTGACTGTAAGCAAATTTACCAGCCGAGATGGTATCTTTGGCGTCGGCCACCCAAACTTCGTATTTCCAGTTATCCTGCGAACTGGGCAGATTCTGGATCTTCTCAACAAAGATGTAGGTGTTGGTAACTTGTTTCAGGACGTCTTCAGGCTGTGTACAGCCAATATAAGAGGTCAGAGCGGTAACTACCAGGCTCAAAAGAATCAGTCGCTTGCTGCGCCTTGACATTTATTAGTTTCCTCCTACGGAACTTGCCGAGATGTACTCGTATTCACATATCAAACTACGATTATAAGCCAAATGCTCGATCAGTGTCAAGCCTTTATTTGCTGACCTTGCGGCCCTATTTCACAGACGTACAACGATTTCCCTTGTCTAAAGAAATCTGAGGCCGAGTCGACAATATCCCTATAATTGAGTTA
>JAUXBO010000163.1 GCA_030619345.1 Candidatus Zixiibacteriota bacterium
CACCGGGGAATGATTTGCGCGTTTCGTTGGGGACGCCTTCAAAGGCGAGTTGGCAACGTTCTTCGATTGTCTGCAGGGCGGTAGGAATGTCGTCCGAGGGTCCCCAAAATATCAACTGGGAGTCTTCGGACGCAGCACCGAGTTGGTCGCGAACGGTATCGAACAGTTTGGTCAACAGTTCCGGGTTATCCCGTTCACTGCAGGCGAGATTGGGATGGTCGATACAGGCGATCACTTTGAGACGTTGGGCGAGTTCATCTCCAAAGGTTTGTCCCGGTTGGGTGAAGTGTCCGATTAAAGATGCAAAACCGGGCAGATTGACGGCGTGGAACTCATAATCTGAACTGTCGGTATCAGGGAGCGAAAGGTAGTTGGCACCGTCGATATCGAGTTTCGTAGAACTAATTTCCCAGTCCGTCGGAGATGTGATGCGCTCATTGAGCACGCGAGCAATTTTGAGCAGCGCTTTTTGCCGGAAGGCTTCGTTGTGGGTCAGTTCGGGAATCCACTTGATATGGGCGACCCCTTTGATCTCGACCCGTGTGCCGCCTGTGATGGAGACGTTGACATCCTCGCGGGCGGCACCAATACCGGTGCGCACTTTACCGGATGAGCGGACCAGGTAGCGCAGGTATTGGGCAGCTTCGGCGGATTCTGCGGGCGTGAGCATGTCAGGATAGGTGACGGTTTCGATCAGGGGTATGCCGAGGCGGTCGGTTTTGTAGATGCGCCAGTGGCCGATGTCGGAAACTTCACGGCAGGAGTCCTCTTCAATAGAAATCTGAATGATGCGAATCTTTTTGTTTGAGATTGGTATCTCGCCTTCGATTCCGACAATGCCGGTGCGCTGGAATCCGGCCGGAATGGAGCCATCGAGATACTGCTTGCGGGCTATATGCAATTCGCCGACGACATTGCAGCCGAGCATGAGCGTGATTTCGACCGCTTTTTCGAGCGCATCCATGTTGAGCGGGAAAGGCGGGGTGTCGTCGATATCGTAGGTGCAGGCAGTTTTGTCTTTGATGCGATAGATTATATTTTTTCGGGTACGGAACTCCATCAGGGCGGTGCCATCGTATTCGCCCAGTTCCGAGAGTGTCGGGCGCATGTGCCGGATTAACTCGGCGTCGTAATCTTCATGCTCCTGATAGAATCCGGCCGGACAGCGGCAGAACAGTTTTTGGTCAGTCAGTAATTGCTGGTGAATTTCCAAACCGCATTTGAACCCAAGGTCCGAGTAGGTCTTGTTGGTAGCTTCGGAAATCGGGAGGTAGTCAAGCTGCTGTTTTGTCGTTTCGTACAGGTGGGCCCCGATTGGCTGCGGCTGCTTTGTTTTGCTGTCTATTTCGGTCACTATTTTCATTCCGTTATATTTTAAATTCAGGAGAGGAAAGTACATCAGAAGTCGATTATTTTCAAGCGAAATAGGAACCTCGCCCTGTGGCAGAACCACTAAAGGGTTCTGCCCTACCTGTCGAAACCACAGGGGTTTCGACCTACTGACGGAGTTAGTCTTTTTCCTTCGGACCTCGGCTCCAGATTCGGATAGGACGCAGAGCGGAAAGAACCACTTAGTGGTTGACAAAATGGGAATTTATGTCGATATTAAACAATGTAAGGTTCGCCCCTGGGAACGCAGAGACTTCGTTCCCGCCACGAGAAGTGACAAATGAGGCGCTGGCCCTACAAACCATAATTAAGCTTTTGAATACCTCTCCGCAATGGGGAGGTATTCGTTTATGGGCAAGAATATTCCAAAAGTATTAAAGTTGGCGCACGAGGACGTACATCAGCCACGTAAGTATGTTCGAGACGCCAGTATTCCCGTCAGGAGCCCTGCGCTCCTGACTTGTCATCGCCTTGTGCCCGGTGAATTTTCAGATTCGCCGGAGACAAGGCTCGCCGATCTGAAGATCAGCGGGCCACAATATCACACACGCCAAGTCACAGGTAAGCGGAGTCGAGAGATGGCTTGTACAACAGAATCAGTCGCCCTATATTCTGCGGATGCAAACCGCGCTGCACATCAGGGCTTTAGTCGCACAACTTCAAAGGGACATAGTTGGCGGTAAGATTATCGGCACCGAATTCTACAAAAAAGAACGCGCCGCCTACTTCTTTATCCGAAAAGGAAAAGAGAAAACAGCTCTGGGATTTGTCTTTCATCCGGCCGGACACGGTATCTTTGCGGTTCTGCCTTCCAAAATCAAGATAGATACTCGCGAGAAACCGTGGCCTATTTTCAATCTCAACGATGCCATAATCGTATCTGTCAGGCAACCGCATCTCGATCGTATGTTCCTGATCGATTTTGAGCGGGACGGCATAAAAATGTCGATTGCGATTGAAGCCCTTGGTCCCAACGGAAATATCTGGCTACTGGATCAGGATTTGCAAATTCTGGGAACGCTTCGAAAACGGAATTTCACTGAAGGACGAGCGTACGAACTGGCACCTTTCCCTGACCGGCTTGATCCCTATGAGCTTACCGTGAATAAATTGTCGGTTCTTCTGACAGAAAATGAGAATCTGTCGCCCAGACTTCTGATTGAGAAAAAACTGATCGGATTCAATCGAACGCTCGCCCGGGAAGTTATCCAACGAGCGGGAATTTGGGAACTAACCGACAGCGAGTTCAAAACTCAAGATGCTGCAAAACTGCTGGATGCAATCAAGTCGACCATCCAGTTGTTTGACAATCAGGATGTCGGCTATATTTATCAGATTGCCAGAGGGCTTGAAGCGTATCCTTTCAAATTAAAGAGTCAGGACAGTGAACCGGAAAAAATTAAGTCACTGTCACTGGCCATTTTGGAATTGGTTACACGGCGGCAGGTGGCTATCGAAGAGCGCGACGAGCAGAAAAATGTCACAGATGCAGTCCGGCGCGTAATCAAAAAGCTACAAAAGAGAATCAAGAACGTTGAGGCCGATATTGAGCAAGCTTCCGACTACGAACATTACAAGCGGGTGGCGGAACTGATTCAGATCAATCTCGACAAGATCAAAAAGGGAATGACTGAGTCCGAGCTTGAGGATATCTTTGTCGAACCTAATAGACTCCTGACGATAAAACTAAATCCGGCCCTCTCCCCGGTCGAAAACGCCGAAGAGTATTACAAAAAGCATCGCAAAGGGCGCGAGGGCTTGGATCTTCTCAGGCGGCGGCTTGAGATTTCTGAACAGGAACTAAAGCAATGGCAGATCGTCTTGTCGGAACTGGATGATAACTTTGATAATGCCTCGCAGCGCTATCAGCCGGAGCTGTTGGCTATCCTTCCTCGCGAAGCTGGCAAGTCGGTTGAGACAATCAGACTGCCGTATCGGGAGCATCAGCTAACTACCGGACTGACTATCTTTATCGGGCGCGATGGTTCCGACAATGACCGCACAACTTTTGAATTTGCCCGCCCGTACGAGTTTTGGTTCCATACCCAGCAGTGCCCCGGTTCGCACGTGGTGATAAAATTTCCACACAAAAACTTTGAGCCCTCCAAACTGGAAATCGAGGAAACCGCTGCAATTACTGCCTGGCATAGTAAAGCCCGCAAGGACAGTCTGGTCCCCGTCATATATACACAGCGCAAATATGTCCGCAAGCCGCGCAAGGCTAAACCGGGATTAGTGACGGTAGAGCGGGAGAAGTCGATCATGGTCAAGCCGGGGATGGGACAGTAGAATAAACTTCATTTGTCGTATTTCTTAGCGAGCCAAGCAGAGGCGAGTTTTCCGCTTTCAGCCAATCCTTGACAATATCACTCTTAAAGGCTAAATTATAATTACAGTAGGTTTCTACAATGACGAATTAAATATATAAAAAAAGGAACCCTGTACCGGGGGGAGGGAATCGGCACAGGGCGAATCTGGACGAAAAGGCTGAAGATCACAGTAGGTTATGCCAGCATCGCCCAGGTTAAGTATCTTATACTTCTAACATAGGAGTTTATTCCTTCCAGTCAATCAGCAGTTATTACGTATAATGTTACGTATGATCGCTCAACTGTAATTCTACGAGCTGATCAGGAGCGTCCCCATCGTACCAGCATCCGGCTGACCTGAATAGACCAAAAGGTGTATTATGTTTGTGCGCAACAAAGACCAGGAATTAGCACAACTACTTGACCAGATTCCCGATTCACTGACAATTGTCAAGAACGGTCAGCTTGTATTTGTAAACGCCGTTTTTCGGGAGACATTTGAGGTCTACGAGGGGGAAATCGGTGACGGCATTGATCTTCTCAGTGTCGTGCACAAAGATGACCGGGATGAGTTTTCTCAAAGATTCCAGGACAGACTAAACGGGAAACCGGTTCCGCAATTTGCGCGTTTTCGCTGCATAACTCTTCGCGGTAAAGAACTTCCTTGTGAAGAATCCGGCAAGGTTATCGATTATGATGACGGAAAGGCTGTACTTTTTATTGTCCGCGTCATCACGGAGCAGATCGAAGCGGAGCGACAGTTACAGATCGCCCACGAGCAGTTGGAATTGACTATACAGGCTCTCCCCGATCTATTTTTTGAACTCGATTTTGATGGTGTTATTCATGATTTTCGGGCTCCGAATCCGGGAATGTTGTATGTGCCGCCTGAGGAGTTCCTGGGCAAAAAACTAGCTGATATCCTCCCTCACCAAGCCGCCAAGACAATCATGCAGGGGCTGGAACAGGTTAAAATTGAAGGACGTAGTCATGGGCGAACCTACTCGCTGGAGATAAAGGGGGAAGAATGCTGGTTTGAGCTCTCGGCAACCAGTAAAAGTGAGACGGTGAATTCCAAGAGACGGGTAGTCTGTCTGGTCAGAGATATTACCGACCGCAAAAAGAACGAGCAGGCCCTGACCGAAAAGAACATTGCTCTCAACCAGATTCTCGAACATATGGACCAGAAGAAAGAGGATTATCGTAAGGGAATCCGGAGCGATATTTCTGGTAATATTCTTCCACTCGTAAAGAGACTGAGAAAGAAAGCGTTGCCGGAATGTGTAGACAATATTGACAAACTTGAGGACAGTATCAAAATGATCCTGGCCACTTCATTCGGGGATCACGTTAAGACTCTTGAATCACTGACCTCGCGCGAGTCACAGATTTGTGAGATGATTAAGGACGGTATGTCGACGAAAGAGATTTCGAACTCGTTGAATCTTTCAGAGTACACGGTCAGTAAACATCGGGAACATATCCGCGACAAACTCGGCATCCGTGGCCGCGCCATGTCATTGTCGACCTATCTGAGGTTGCGGTAGGAGGATAGAAAATAAGGTGGGAGCATAATTCTCCTAATCATGATATTCTAATCGGGATTTAAACCTTGTGCAATTTGACCGGGAATGATAGGTATTAGTCGTATGGATAACGTCGGAAATAATTCATATGATCACCGCATAGCGCAGCTGGAACGCGAAATTTCTTCACTCAAGGAATTAGTCAACAGCTTAGTCGAGAACAAAACACCCGTACAATCAAGACCAGAGGAGCAGGCGGTGCCGCCTGTAAAAGAACCTCTCCAGCAGGCCGAAACATCGGTTCCAGCCCCGATGCCTACTGTGGCTCAGCCGCAGAAACCTCCGAAACCCACATTTCCTCCCAAAATTGTGGCTGCCCCGAAAGAAAGTTCATTCTCGATTCCTGAGCATATGAGATCGGGAGAGTACTGGCTGAACAAAGTCGGCATTGGACTCGTTTTGTTCGCCGTACTATTCTTCTTCAAATACTCAATCGATCAGGGATGGCTCACACCTGAGGTCCGCATTGGCATGGGCCTGACGCTCGGTGTCGCTCTAAATGCAATTGCTTTTCGCATCTATGGCCGACGCCGCCATTTCAGTCTGGTTATGTTTGGTGGTGGTATTGCGACATTTTATATGACCGGGTTTGCAGCCTTTCAGTTGTTTCAGTTAGTACCTCACCTGACGGCCATGGGTTTTATGATCCTGGTGACAGTTTTTGCTATTGGAGTTTCGGTGAAGCAGGGGGAGCAAGTTCTTTCGCTC
>JAUXBO010000010.1 GCA_030619345.1 Candidatus Zixiibacteriota bacterium
CATTTGGAGGAACATCGTCAGCTTCTCCTATTGTCACGGCCAGTGTCGCCTGTTTACAGGGATACTACAAAGCCAATTTCGGCACTCCCCTGACCGTTGATTATGCTCGCGAAATTCTGGTCGCTACTGGTACGGCTCAACTGGGCGACACATCCGCGCATATTGGACCACGTCCCGATTTGGCCGCTGCGATTCCTCTTCTTGTTGCTCCGGCCTCTTTATATGCCAGCCCCCTGATGGTCGACACATCACTGAATGAAGGGGAAACTGCTGATTTTGATATCTGGCTCGTCAATCGCTCAGCCATGACAAGTATTGATTTCAGCATAGTCGATAACGACTCACTGTCGCTGAAAGTTGAAGATGATTGGCTCCAGGCGAGTCCATCTGGTGGGACGGTTCCGACATCTGATTCAGTTTTGATAACGGTGACTTTGGATGCTACCGTGATTCCAGCCAGAATCAATCCATACAAAGGTGTTCTTGAAGTCTCGTTCGGCGCCAGTCCGGGTCCTTTGGATTCAATCATCCTGGTTCCGGCTTTTCTGAATGTAACCTGCTTTGACACTACTTTTGAGGTGACCTCCTCCGATGACATCGGCGGCCCGGTTTACGACTGGAAGTCAGCCGAAGAAGGCGGGTTCAAAGTACCCAACGGCAACTTCTACAATGCTCAAGCGGCAACTCCGCTGGATGACGGCAGCGCCGGTCCCTTTACAATCGGCTTCGACTTTAATTTCTATGGCACTGTTTACACCACTTTCTGGGTCGGAGTCAACGGTGCGATTTCTTTCACTGACAGCGAAGTAAACGTGAATGGTTACTATTCGTCTCTGGACATACCCGGAGCCCCCTTCAGTACCTTTGTGTCGCCTTTCTGGAACGATCTTATCATAGATGATGCCCTGGTTCCGGATGCTGGCGTGTATATCGACAAAAGGTCCGATACAACAATAATCGAATGGTATCGACTGGCTAATTTCAATCAGTTTGGAGACACCCTGACTGACTTTGAGATAATTCTCACCAGCGACCACAATATTATTTACCAGTACAATAATGTTGGCACCAGCGGACTGGAAGATTTAGCTTTGGTAGGCATATCCGAACTAGAGTGCAATATGATCAGTTATCTTGATGCCGGTGATATTCCCGAGCACGCCATCAGTAACGGTGAAGCGATCAGGTTCGATCCTAATCTGGGCATGTGGGTGCAGGCCGGTGACATAGACGGATCGGGTGGTTTTGATATAGCCGATATAACCTACCTGGTGGACTATATGTTCGGCGGGGGACCGGCACCAACGCCGCCGGAATCAGCCGATGTTGACTGCGACGGTGGTCTGGACATTACCGATCTGACGTACATTATCGACTACCAGTTCAATGGCGGTCCGGTGCCCTGCTCTTATTGGGTGGATCTCTAAGAACTCAGATTACTTAAGCTCTTATAAAAAAAGGCCCGAAGATTTTCTGGCCTTTTTAAGTTTGATTTGTGAGAGCTTCTACAAAAACGCGAAGATCGCAGACTGGGAAATGTCGAGCAGTTGCTGCGGGAAAAGACCAAGCCCAAGAGTACCGGCCAGGGTGATAAGCAGAACCACTATTATGGCCGGGCTGTATGTCACGGGCACAAACGTCTGTTGAGGCTGGTCAAAGAAACTCACTTTGATAACCCTCAGGTAGTAGTAGACCGACACAAACGAATTCATCACGCCGATTACGACCAACCAGATAAAACCGGACTGTATCGCAGCCGAGAACAGGTAGAATTTCCCGAAAAATCCAACAGTCGGCGGGAATCCGCACAGGGCAAACATGAACAAGGCCAGCACCGATGAAAGATAGGGATGCAATCGAGAGAATCCTGACAACTCCGAAAAGTCCGACTTGCAGCCGGTGCGTGTTTCCAGAAGAACCAGCACTGCGAAAGCTCCAGTATTAAAGAGTGCATAAGCAACCAGATAGAACATGGCGGCCGAGACCGCACTGTCACCTCCGACGGCAAACGCAATGAGGATGTAACCGGCATGAGCAATCGAGGAATATGCCAGCATCCGTTTGATATTGTTTTGTCTGAGCGCCATGATGTTGCCGACGGTCATTGTCAGCGCCGCCAGCACCCAGAAAACATCGGAGAGCAAACCGATATACGCAAAGCCAAAAACAAACAGTCTGAGCAGCACGGCGAATCCAGCTGCTTTTGGGCCAACGGAAAAGAAAGCGGTGACCGGAGTGGGCGCCCCCTCGTAGACATCGGGGATCCAGCTATGGAATGGAACGGCACCGACCTTAAAGCCGAACCCAACCAGAATCATGGCCACGCCAGAATAGAGATACAATTTAAAATTACCGACGATATAATGATAATCGGTCACTAATCTTCGCAGGTCGGTCGTACCCGAAGCGCCATACACGAACGCGATTCCCATTAACAGAAAGGCGCTGGCAAACGCTCCCATGACAAAATACTTGATCCCAGCCTCATTAGATTCCGGCGACCGTCTGGCCATTCCGGCCATTACATACAGAGGGAGCGACATGATTTCCAGCCCCAGGAACATAACGACCAGGTCGGTGGAATTGGCCATGACCATCATCCCCATGGTGGAGATATTGAGCAGGGCATAAAATTCCGGTCGGTTGAGTGATTTATGAGAAAGATACCTATGGGCCATCAGCAAGGTTAGAATAGCGATCAGAGTGAATATAACCTTGAACGCCGAACCAAAATCATCGCAGGTGACCATACCAAAAAAGCCGGAAGATTGATTACCCCACTGATTCAATGACAGGACAAGAGCAATAACTAATCCGACAAAAGCAACACCGGGTGAAAGTTTTCCCAGTGACTTTACGTATCCGGTGACAAGGATCAAAAATGCAGATGCCAGAAGCGCTATCTCAGGACCCAGTAAAGCAAAGTCAATTGATGCAGACGTATAATCTATCATTTCTTCCTACTCTTAGAACAACACACTGTCGTTCCTAATTAGAACCCTCAACCGCCACCGAATCCGACTTTTACTTCGCCATTGTCGACGATAACCGGAACGATTCTCTGGCCATCACTTAGTTTTACCAACTCTTCCTGGGCTCCGTCGACCTGATGAATGTTGATCTCTTTAAATTGAATACCTTCATCAGTGTAATGCTTTTTGGCTGCGGCACAGTAGGGGCATCCATCTTTTGTGTAGATTGTAACCTGTGACATCATTCCCCTTCCTTCTCAGCTTTCACAATCAACTCTTGCTCAGCTGTCCGGTCTGCCAAAACAGGTTTTATCGAAAAATCTTCATCTACTTCCACAGTACCCGATCTTCCCATCTGGTTCATGACCTGCTTCACAGCTGGTTCAATTCTATCAAACAGTGGCTTGGGATACACTCCAATCCAGAAGATCAATAACACCAAGGGTATGACAATAATTTTTTCTCGGATACTCAGGTCCTTGAGTCCCTCGTTTTCCTTATTGGTAATTTTTCCGTAGAACATACGCTGGTACATCCAGAGCATATAGCAGGCTGACAGGATCACTCCACTGGCGGCAATCACCGCGTACCAAACATTGGCTTTGAAAGTACCCAACAGAATGAGGAACTCACCAACAAATCCATTGGTCAAAGGCAACCCGATAGACGACAGAGTGACAATCATAAAGACCGCTGAGAACATCGGCATAACTTTGGCCAGCCCTCCGAATTGGTCGATCAGGCGGGTGTGTCGTCGTTCGTATATCATCCCCACGAGTAAGAACAGCGCCCCGGTCGATATACCATGATTGAGCATCTGAAGAACGGCGCCTTCCATACCCTGAAGGTTTAGCGCGAACAGACCAAGCATAATAAATCCCATGTGCGACACCGAGGAAAAGGCCACCAATGATTTCACGTCTTTCTGTACCATGGCCACCAGCGCCCCGTAAATAATTGCAATCAGTGACAACACGGAGATATAAGGGATGAAGGTGACAGTTGCTTCGGGGAACATCGGCATGCAAATTCGGATGAAGCCGTAGGTTCCCATTTTGAGCAGAACCCCGGCCAGAATCACCGACCCCGCGGTGGGAGCTTCGACATGGGCATCAGGAAGCCAGGTATGGAACGGCCATAACGGAACTTTGATAGCAAAGGCGAGCGCAAAAGCTCCGAATAACCAAAGTTGGGCCTGATGGCCGAGCGGCATCTGCGCCAGTTTGAGCATGTCAAACGAATATTCTCCAGCAAAACTCTGGTACTCAAATAGAATATACAGAATAGCTACCAGCATCAAAAGCGAGCCAAACATCGTAAACAGAACAAACTTAATGGCCGCATAAATTCTTCGCACACCGCCCCAGAGACCAATGATAAAATACATGGGGAACAGCATAACTTCCCAAAAGACATAGAACAAAAATAGATCGAGCGAACAGAAAACGCCGATCATCCCGGTTGCCAAAAGCAACATGGAGATGTAGTAACCTTTGACATTCTGCGTTATCGAATTGAATGAAGCCAGTATTGCCAGCACGTTGAGAACAGTGGTCATTACGATCAATAAGAGCGATATGCCGTCGATCCCCATGTGGTAGCTTATTCCGAGCGAGGCTACCCACGGAATATTAATTTCAAACTGCATCCCGTTGGCCAGCGGTTCAAACATCGCGTAAAGCCAGAAAGAGAGCAGCATGGTGATAAAAGAAATAATAAGGGCAATCGATTTGACTGAGTCGTGACGCTCTTTAGGAATCAGCAACAATAGAGCTGCTCCCAAAAGCGGGAAGAATGTCACCAATGTAAGAATCTGAGACTCCATTCCTATCCTCTCATAAACACAGCAATCAGCACCACAACGCCAACTGCAAACCAGGTAGCGTAGGTTCGAACTCGACCGGTCTGAACCTGACGAAGCGATTCGGAAAGATCATTATAGACAACTGCCACACCATTGATAAGGCCGTCAATCAAAACCACATCGACTACTTTCCATAAGAACAGCGAGAAGTAGACGGTTGGTCGAACGATCACAGCACCGTAGATTTCATCAATGTAATACTTGTTTAATAGCAGCTTATGCAGTCCTGACATTTTCTTCTGCCAGGCAGTAGCCAGTTCCGGCTTTTTGTTATAGAACATCCGGGCGACAAATATGGATATTAGCACCAGGCCGACTGAGGCCACCATCAGCGACCACTCCATACCGGCATTTGAGCTGGTTGACATTAGGGCATGAGTATCAACGGCATTTCTCCCGCTAGCCATGACCGGCTCCAGCCAATGCTCAAAGTAGTTGGTGGCACCAAGAATGTGCGGCATCCCAACCCAGCCACCGGCAATGGCAAGCGCGGCAAGGATTATCAGAGGAACTGTCATCGACTTGGGTGACTCATGCAGGTGAGACTTGGTTTCGTCGTCCATCCGTTCCGGGCCGTGGAAGGTCAAGTACACCAGGCGGAACATGTAGAACGCGGTCAATCCGGCCGTTACAAATCCCAGCACCCAGAATACTGGGTGGCCGTAATCGGATGAGAATGCCTTCCAGAGAATTTCATCTTTGGAAAAGAAACCGCTCAGCCCCGGTATACCGGTGATCGCCAGAGTTCCGATCAGGAAAGTCCAGTAAGTTATCGGGATATATTTTTTCAACCCACCCATCTTACGTATATCCTTTTCATCAGACATAGCATGAAGCACCGAGCCCGAAGCGAGGAACAGTAACGCTTTGAAAAAGGCGTGCGTCATCAGGTGGAAAATTCCGGCCGTGAAAGCGGCGACACCACAGGCGAGGAACATGTAACCAAGCTGACTGACGGTTGAGTAGGCAAGTACTCTCTTAATATCATTTTGTGCCAGTCCTATGGTCGCGGCAAAAATCGCGGTCAGCGCTCCAACGACAGCAACGACAAAAAGCGCATCCGGGGACATCATGTATAAAACGTTCGATCTCACGATCATGTAGACGCCAGCTGTCACCATAGTGGCGGCATGAATCAGCGCCGAAACCGGCGTGGGACCTTCCATCGCATCCGGGAGCCAGACAAAAAGCGGTATCTGAGCCGACTTGCCCGTCGCTCCAACAAAGAGCAGCAAGCAAGTTATTGTAATTAAAGAGCCTCCGGCTATGAAAGCCGCCGGGGCCATGGCGTTAATATCGACAAAATTCAAGCTGCCGACCTGCCAGAAGACAATGAACATGCCGATCAGGAATCCAAAATCTCCGATTCGATTGACAATGAACGCCTTCTTGCCTGCATCGGCTGCGGACTTCTTGTGATACCAGAAGCCGATGAGAAGATATGAGCAAAGACCAACGCCTTCCCATCCGACAAACATAAGCAGGAAATTGTCAGCCAGAACCAAGGTCAGCATTGAGAATGTAAAGAGATTTAGATACGTGAAATATCGACCGTATCCCGGGTCTTTGTGCATGTAGCCAACCGAGTAGACATGGATTAGGAATCCAACCCCCGTCACGACCAGAATCATGACCGCCGAGAGCGGATCAAGCAGGAAGCCCATGCTGACATGGAAATTTCCCGAAACAATCCAGGTAAACAGAACCTGTTCAATCATCCGCGAATCAGCCGGAAGCGCCTTTAGCTCAAAGAAAAGAGACAACGATAAGGCGAGTGACAAGGCGACTGAGCCACAGCCAATGAGTGTAATTACCGGTCGGGGAA
Organism: Candidatus Zixiibacteriota bacterium; assembly: GCA_030619345.1. Classification (GTDB taxonomy): domain Bacteria; phylum Zixibacteria; class MSB-5A5; order GN15; family FEB-12; genus JARGFS01. The sequence goes on from JAUXBO010000010.1 coordinate 6,662, forward strand.
TCCTACCGATCAGGAGGCCATTGATAAGAAAGCCGACCAGCGGTAATATCGGGATCAGATAGAGATATTCAGTCATCTCAGATCACCAGCCTACCATTTGAGCAAATTAAAGCGGTCAATGTTAATCGTTTCTCTATTTCGATAAAGCGTTATAACCATCGCAAGCCCCACGGCCGCCTCGGCAGCCGCTATTGTCAAAACCAGAAACACAAATGCATGTCCATCCATTATGTTCTGGCTGCGCGAAAATGCAATTAAACAAAGATTGGCCGAGTTGAGCATCAATTCAACCGACATCAAAAGAACGATCAGATTACGGGAGATTAGAACCCCAACTGTTCCTATAGCAAACAGGGCGACTCCCACTATTAGATATGCCGAAATCGGTACCATACTACTCCTGCCCCTCGTTCGTTTTCTGTGAGATTGGTCCAACAGCCTTTTCGGGCTGGGGAGGAAGTTCATCTTCAGTTGCCCGTCGGGCGATAATTACCGCTCCCACTATAGCCGACAGCAGTAAAACAGAAGTTAGCTCAAAGGGATACAAGTATCGTGTAAACAGCAGGGTAGCCACTGACTCAACCGAACCAAAAGAATCATCGGCCATGGTTACAATTCCGGCGGAGGTGGTACTTCCTGCTCCAAGACTCTCACGGATAATAAACGAAAGTTCCAGGAAAATGAGACATGATACGAAGTACTTTACAAATCTGCTGACTGGCGGAGAAGGCTCTCCGAGGTCTGCAGAAGATCTCAAATTAAGCATCATAATTACAAACAGGAACAACACCAGAATGGCTCCGGAATATACGATGATGAGAACAGCGCCTACAAAAGCCGCACCGAGTTGGACATAGAGAACTGCCTGACCCACCAACGAAAGTATAAGATAAAGAACCGAAGCGACTGGATTGCGCTGGAAAATCATCATAGTAGCCCCAAATACGGCTACAAGCGCTGAGATGACAAATATGGCCAGGTCAAGACTCATGATATTTTATCCGTGACTCCATGCACTTTTCGTACTCTTCGGTAAAGCCGCTTAAACGGATTATCTTTCCTGGGGTGTTTAACCAGCATCTCTTCTTTTGTATAAATAAACGCATTGCGATTGACATCCGAAAACTCGTAGTCCTGCCCCAGGAAGATCGCTTCTTCCGGGCAAGCCTCTTCACAGAATCCACAAAAGATGCAGCGAAGCAGGTTGATCTCGTAGATTTTGGCTCTCCGTTCACCCTTTTCGTTTTCTTCCGGTTCCATATAGATGGCATCGGCCGGACATGCCGCCGCGCACAAACCACAGCAGACACAGCGTTCGGTGCTGTCATCATATCTTTCGAGATAGTGCTTGCCGCGATAACGAGGTGTCATCGGTTTTTTCTTGTAGGGGTAGTCAAGCGTTACCGGCTTTTTGAAGAAATGCCTCAGCGTTACCACAAATCCGAGCGGCATTTTCAAAAAGACATTTCCAACAGCTTTTAGTACTTCGTTCATCTTAAATTACCAAACAACTAATCTATCATTACAAAGGCGGCCGTTATCATCGTGTTGAGCAAAGCCAACGGGAAAAGGACCTTCCAGCCAAAATTCATTAGCTGGTCATATCGGAACCTCGGGAGTGTTCCCCTCAACCATATATAGAAGAACATAAACAGGAACATTTTCAAAAGAAGCCAGAGTACTGACGGCAACAAGGGACCTTGCCATCCTCCAAAAAACAGGGTCGCGCCAACGGCCGAAACGGCCAGCATGTTGGCATATTCACTAATGAAAAACATTGAGAACCGCATTGATGAATACTCGGTATGATACCCCGCGACCAGTTCCGACTCGGCCTCGGCCATGTCAAATGGACATCGATTGGTTTCTGCTACAGCGCAGGTCAGGAACAAGAGGAATCCAAGGGGCTGCTTGAATACAAACCAGTTTTGGAAAAACCAAATACTGTCCGATCCCTGCATCTCGACCAATTCCTTCATGGACAGCGTGTTGGCCACCAGAATGACACCAATAATCGATAGACCGTAACCAACTTCGTAGGAGATCATCTGGGCCGTAGCACGGAGTGCTCCCATAAGCGAATATTTTGAACCGGATGACCAACCGGCCAGAACAATTCCGTAGATACCCAGCGAGGTAACAGCGAACACAAACAATACACCGATGTTGAGGTCAGAAATTATACCCGTTACCTGGTATCCAAAAAATTCAAAGTCGGCGGCGAATGGAACGACCGCAAAAGTCAGGATTGCCGGGACAAATGATATTATGGGAGCAAGGGCAAAAGTCACTTTCTCTACCGATTTAGGAACAAGATCTTCTTTGAAAATGAGTTTCAATGCATCGGCTATCGGCTGTAATAATCCAAACGGGCCAGCCAAAGTCGGACCCATGCGATGCTGCATATAGGCCACAACTTTACGCTCAAGCCAGGTTGACCAGGCACAGCAGGTCAAGACGGCAACCACGACCACAATGACCTTCACCGATGAAATAATAATCATCTCAAGCATATCAGTCGTCCACCTTTGACAGCTTGACCATATCGACCCGTCTTTTGCGCATCATTAGAGCGGTTGTCGGCGTTGATGAGAAGTTACGCGGCAACAAGACAACATCAGTATTTAGTATCTCTGATATCTTAACCGGGATAATGATTTTCCCCACCGGCGACTCGACTCTTACTGACTCACCGTTTCGTAGTTTGAGTCTGTTGGCCAGATCAAATGAAATCTCAGCGTACGCTTCCCCTGAGAATTCCGCGAGAGACGGTGATTTCTCGGTCAGGTGGCCGCTGTGATGAGGATCATCGCAAAGATATAACGGTATATCAAAACCGTCCTTTTCCTTGTCTTCGGAGGCTCGTACCTGGGTGTATTCCTGCGGCAGAGCGGGGGTGTCGGCAATAGCCAACATCTGGGAAATTTCACTCTCAATGGCATCGACTTCAAATAAATCAGACGCTTCGAATCTGGCGGCTAAGGCTGCCATGATATCGAATCCGGTTCGTGATTCACCAATCGGCTTTATTGCCGCCCTAGCGGTCTGATTGCGTCCTTCAAGATTCACATAGTCACCGTCGTACTCAGCCCAACTACACAGGGGAAGGACGACATCAGCAAGTTGCGTTGTCTCCGTTTCAAATAAGTCACAGGCCACTAAGAAGTCGGCTCTTTCCAGACCTTCGCGGGCAAACTGTAAGTCAGGATAAACCATCATTGGATTGGCACCGAGTACAAAGAGACTGTCTATTTCTTCTTTCTTTAGAAGTGCCAGCATGGCATCGGTGTTATGGGCTTCGCAGGACGGAGTTTCCGACCAAAGAACGTTCATCTTGTCCACGAGCATTTTGTGCGGCACCGGAACGACACCAAGTTTCTGGGCTCCCTTGGAATTGGCATACCGTGCCAGAATAGCAACCTGTCCCTTATCATGAAGTCCAAACAACTTATTAAGATTGCATATGGCGGCGGCAATCGGTTCCCTTTCCCGGGAGCGAGTCACTATTTCACCAACCACAAAGCTGATTTTCTTGCCAGATGCCAGCGCACGAGCAATTTGCTTTACACTGTCAGTCGAGATTCCAGCAGAACGACAGAGTTCGGTAAGATCGACATTGCCGACCTGCTCTCTAAACCTGCCCGCGGTCTGATCATCCACTAACCGATCTTCAACAGCCGCTTGACACACAGCCTGCAGAACGAATTCTTCTTTGCCGGGACGATGGACAACTTCCAGTTCGGCAATATCAGCGGCTTTGACTGCATACGGTGTGATAGAAAACAGCCGCGCGCCGTTGAAGTTGAAGGCTTTTCGCATTCTCAGATATTCGTTGTGATGCTCACGAATCAGATCGCTGCCAAAGACTACGATTACGTCAGAGTCATCCAGATCGCTGATGCTAAATGGCTGCATGGCCAAGCGTGAGCAGATTGTATCCGAGCTTGAGGGCAGCATGCGGCAGTCACTGCGATAGTCGACATTGTTTGAATGGAGTACTTTGCGGAAAAATTTCGAGAAACCATAAAGCGAGCGATTGTCCAGCGATGGCGCAGCCAGTCCGCCTATGCAGACAGAACCTTTGGAGTCTTTAATATTTGCGAGACGCTTAGCAATAGTATCCAGCGCTTCATCCCAACTGACTTCTACCTGGGTACCGCCCTTTTTGATAAGAGGTTTTTTCAGGCGGTCGGGGGAATTGACAATCTGGTAACCATATCGCGTGATATCGGGCAACCAGCCATCATCTATATCATCGTTCGGTCGCGATGTTACACGGTAAATTTTATTCTTCTGACGTTCTTTGGAAAACGTAATGTTGCTGCCGGAACTCTGGAAGTTATCTACCGAAGGCGTTGTTTCAGTCAGCCAGACGCGAATTTTATAACGCCAATCTCTGTTGGTGAGCGCACCCACCGGGCAGATTTCCACAAGGTTGCCGGAGAACGGATTGTCGACCTGTTCACCCGGCGCGGAGTCGATTTGTGCAATATTTCCACGCTCGTAGACACCCAAATCGTATTCGCCAAATGCGTCTTTGTTAGAGCGGACACATTTGTAGCAGAGAATACAGCGATTGCGGTTCAGAACGATTTCTGGTCCAATAGATTTGTCATCAAAAGTAGTCGACATATCGTCTTCGCGGAAACGGGTCTTCTGGAAGTCGTTCCTGCTGTCGTCGGTGCCGTGCGCAAAAGTCAGATTCTGCAGGTCGCACTCACCCCCCTTGTCACAGGTAGGGCAATCGAGCGGGTGGTTCAGAAGTATAAACTCAATTACTGCCCGACGTCCCTGTTTGACCTGATCGGAGTTGGTGGAAACTACCATTCCATCCATCGCTTCGGTTGCGCAGGAGACCTGAAGCTTGGGCATTTTCTCAATTTCGACATAACAGATGCGACAAGAACCAACCGACTTAAGCTTGGGATGATGACAGAAAGTTGGGATATCAATTCCAACAGAGCGGGCCGCCTCAAGAACTGTCTTACCTTTGGGTACAGTCACAGACTGACCGTCAATTGTCAGTGTTACCATAGTCACCGGGGTGGCTGCTGCTTTTTCATTAGTTTCCTGAGCCATATTACCTAAACGAAAAATCCGTTTCTACCTGACATTTTCCATGATCGATGTGATACTGCCACTCTTCGCGCCAATTCTTTATTGCCGACTGAATCGGCATGACGGCAGCATCACCCAGCGGACAGATGGTCCGTCCGAGAATATTCCCACAAACCTCTTCGATTTTTTCAATATCACCGGGTTGCCCCTGTCCAGCTTCGATCCGGTTAATCATATTTTCCAGCCATCCGGTCCCTTCGCGGCAGGGAGTGCATTTCCCACACGACTCATGGCGGAAAAAGTGAATGAGCTTTTTGATTATCCAGACAATACAGGTTCCTTCATGGAAGACCATGACAGCACCGGAACCAAGCATGGACCCAACGGTGGTCAGTGACTCATAGTCGAGTCCAACATTTATCATTTCGGGCGTCAGGAAAGGAGTCGATGCTCCACCCGGTATAACACCCTTTAGTTTCTTATCATCAAGAATGCCGCCGCCATATTCAGGGTCGTATATGAGTTTTTCGAGTGAGAAGCCGAGTTCAACCTCGAAATTCCCAGGGCGTTTGACATGGCCGGAAAGTGAGAAGAGTTTGGTTCCGGTGGATTTCTCGGTTCCTAACGCTTTGTACCAATCGGCTCCGCGATTAATAATGTGCGGCACAGCCGCAAGAGATTCCACGTTGTTGACAATTGTTGGCGAAGCGTAGAGTCCTTCAATTGCCGGGATCGGTGGTCGTATGCGCGACATTCCGCGTTCACCTTCAAGTGAGTTCAGCAACGCCGTTTCTTCACCGCAGATATAAGCGCCGCCGCCAGAATGAACGATCATTTCGAGATCATAGCCACTGCCATAAATATTTTCCCCGAGATGTCCGCGTTCGCGTGCCTCGCGGGCTGCCTCTTCCATCCGTTCGATACAGTGGTTGAATTCTCCCCGGATGTAAATAAACATGATGTGACAGCCGATTGCATAGGCAGCTATGGCCATGCCTTCGATTACGCCGTGCGGATCGCGCTCCATCAATACTCGGTCTTTGCAGGTACCGGGTTCCGATTCGTCGGCGTTGCAACAAAGGTAGGTCGGTTTGGGCGAATTTTTGGGGACAAAACCCCACTTCATGCCGGTTGGGAAACCGGCGCCTCCACGGCCACGCAGGCCGGAGTTCTTGACTTCATCTATGACCTGCTGAGTCGACATACCACCCAGCACTTTTCTCCAGGCCGTGTAACCTCCGTGCGACTCAAATATCTCGGACTTGTGCTGCTGAGGGTCTTCGACATATTTGAACAGATGCAACTTCTCATTGCTGGTCGCTTCACTGGCGTTGGTTATGACCGGTGAATAAAAGCTCATGCTTTTGCCCGCAATTCTTCGAGAAGCTTGTCGAGCTTCTCACGAGTGAGATTTTCATGGAAATCGTGATTGATCTGAATCATTGGGGCGGTGGCACAGGAGCCAAGACATTCTACCGAGATAAGTGTGAAGAGGCCGTCATCGGTTGTCTCCCCTTTTTTGATGCCCAGTTTGTCTTCGAGATAAGTAATCATGCTGTCGGCCCCGACAAGGGCACAAGACAGATTGTGACAGACCTGAAGTAAATACTTACCAACAGGCTTCTTAGGGAACATGGTATAGAACGTTGCGGCTTCGGCAATTTCTACCGGGGGAATATTAATCACGCGTCCGATCTCACGGTAGATTTCATCATTGAGATGACCGACTTGTCGATATGCTACCGTCAAGGCCGGCAGAATAGCCGATTTTCGGTGCGGATACCGAGCCGCTTTCTCTTTTATCTTCTGAATAGATTCTTCTGTAAGAATCATCTGTCTACTTCTCCAAGAACAATGTCAATCGATCCAATGGCGCAGACGACATCGGAAAACAATCCACCTTCAGTCAATTTGGGCAGTGAAGCCAGGTTGACAAATGATGGTGGTCGGACCCGAATTCGATTCGGCTTGTTGCTACCGTCCGATGATATGTAGAATCCAAGTTCTCCTTTTGGCGACTCAATACCCTGGTATACAGCGCCTTTGGGAGATTTGAATCCTTCGGTAATTATTTTGAAATGGAAAATAAGAGATTCCATTTTGTACAGTACATCTTCCTTTGGAGGCAGGACGACTCCGGGGACATGCGCCCGGTAAGGTCCTTCCGGCATTCCATCCAGTGCCTGCTCGATTATTCTGAGTGATTGCCGTATTTCTTCAAGGCGAAGTAGATACCTGTCGTAGGCGTCTCCTTTTTTTCCCACCGGTACTTCAAAATCAAAATTCTCATAACCGGAATAAGGGTTGGCCTTGCGTAAATCATGCTTGACTCCGCTGCCACGAAGCATCGGACCCGACAATCCGTAATTTATAGCATCTTCGGCAGAGATAACGGCCACGTTTCTGGTGCGATTGATAAAAATTTCGTTCTTTGTGAGCAGGTCCTCGTAATCATTCAGTTTGGCCGGAATTTCTTTAATGACACGGCGAACTTTTTTTTCAAAGTCCGGGGGAAGTTCGTGTGAGAGCCCGCCAATACGAATATAGCTGGTCATCATTCTCTGGCCGCCACACGCCTCATAGACGTCGACAATCATCTCGCGGTCACGAAAGGTAAAGAGAAGCATAGACATGGCACCGAGGTCAAGAGCGTGAGTACCGAGCCAAACAAGATGTGATTTTATCCGGGTGAGTTCAGCCAGACAGACTCTTGCCCACTTGACTTTTTCAGGGACCTCAATTTCCATCAGCTTTTCCACGGCCAGACAATATCCGAGATTATTTGACATTGGGGCCAGGTAATCCATGCGGTCAGTACATGGGAGAGCTTTATAATAGAGTTTGCTCTCCATCGTTTTCTCGATACCGGTATGGAGGTATCCAATTACAGGAACTGCTTTAACCACCCGCTCGCCGTCGAGGGTGACAATCACCCGGAGCACTCCATGTGTCGACGGGTGCTGGGGGCCCATGTTCAGAGTGAGTTCTTTTTGTTCCAGACTCACTTAATGACCTCCGGCGGATCGTCTTTGTTAAAACTGAACTGGGGTACTTCATAAGTGAGCGGAAAATCTCTTCGCAGGGGGAAACCTTCCAGATCGTCTGCGGTCAAGATTTTGGTCAATTCCGGGTGTCCCTCAAATTCAATCCCCATAAGATCATAAACTTCGCGTTCGAGCCAGTTAGCCGCGGCATAAATCGGGGTCAGGCTGGCGATCCTGGGATTAGACTCATCAAGGCGGACTTTTATGAAGAACCGATAGGTATGCGAAAGCATGTAAAAATTGTACACAACTTCGAATCGTCCGGCGGCAGCATCCTCATGATCGTACCAGTCAACCGAAGTAATATCAGCCAGAAACTTCACGTCGAAGGTGTCGTCCTCAAACAGCGTCTGACAGATTTCGAACAGCGCTCCCGGCTTGATGTGATAGGACCTGTCCCCTCGGAAATCCTCGATCGACAGGATATCATCGCCGAAACGGCTGCTCATGAATTCTTCTAACTTGCTATGTATTTCGGACACTTGTTCCAAATTTCACAAATCATGGTGTCAGGTAATAGCCGGTTTGCCACCAATCAAGTGGTCCGTCGGCCCCATTCCTCACGAACATCTTTGACAGATTCAGTCTCCAGTTGTTTCTGCAAAGTCAAAATTCCCTCTATCAACTGCTCCGGTCTTGGAGGACAACCGGGCACGTATACATCAACCGGTATAATCCGATCGACGCCCTGGAGAACCGCATAATTATTAAATACTCCTCCACAAGACGCACACGACCCCATAGCGATAACCCACTTTGGATTCGGCATCTGCTCGTAAAGCGTTTTGACTACCGGTGCCATTTTCATCGAAACACGACCGGCGACAATCATAAGGTCAGCCTGTCGCGGTGAGGGGCGCATGACTTCCATACCGAAGCGAGCAAGGTCATAATGGGGAGCAAAACTCGATATCATTTCAATCGCACAACAGGCCAAACCAAATCCAAAAGGCCACATTGATCGCTTATGCGACCAGTTAACCACCTTGTCAAGGGTGGTCAGAATAATTGAATCGGGGATTTTCTCTTCTAATCCCATTTGAGCGCTCCGCGTCCGAGAATATAGAAGTACCCAACGAGCAGAATGATTACAAAGACGACCATTTCGATAAAGCCGAACAATCCAAGCTGGCGAGAGATTACTGCCCAGGGATAGAGAAATATTACTTCGATATCAAAGAGTATAAATAAAATAGCAACCATGTAAAACTTGACAGGAATTGGATCTCGTGTACTTCCGACCGGCTCAACACCACATTCGTAAGGCTCTTCCTTCTTGCCCATATCAGTTCGGCGACCAAGAAGTATCGAGATACTGACCATAATTACCGCCAGAAGGGCGGCAAAAAATCCAAGAAATAGAATCGGGTAATATACTTCTATCATGAGGTCATCATATTCTTGTTCAACATAATCCCACCACTTTAGGTATAATACGTAGGGATGTCAAGATTTTTTGCTCTTTTTAGGGGGGAATCCGAGTCATTCGGGCGTCGCACGAAACTGTGCGATAATCGCCTAACGCTTTGTGATCAAACTTGTTGCGAAAAACACAAGGTTTAGGCTAATAGAGGCCAATTGATATTTTTGTCACAAGGTCTGATTAGTGACGAACGGTGATATGATAAGGACTAAAGAGGCTGTGCTCGGTCAAGACCTGATTCAATAAGACTGGGTCGAAACGACCATAAGCAGTTGAACGACCAAAAAACTTCATCTGGTGTGAGATCGGATCAATCTCCATCCAGCCTCCGCCCTGTATCTGGCAGTCTTCTTCCAAAATAGTCACCATATCAGGTTTTCTCTCCCAAGCCGAGGCAAGGTTGTTTTCAATACAGAATTGGTCTACCAAATTGGCGTGGTAAGGAAAACTATCGAGTGTTCCAAAGACCAGATTAGCGCAGTCGCTGTCGGTGAGCAGGACAAATTTACAGATCAGTTTTGCCGGTCGAGCGCCATTGGTCAGGTCATCGTCGACCAGGTTCAGTACATTACTTTTGTGCATGGATTGCAACTAAACCTTAGATTACCCTAATATGATTGCTGAAGATCCAACCTCTTTTGCCCTTCCAGGCCTCTATCCGATAAACACCAGGTTCTGAAACAGTATACTCTAATGTATCGGACTCAATGCGAAAACACTCTTGTCCATTTTTGATTAGTTTTAGAGTCGCCCGCTGGGGGACTCTGGCTCTGATACTGGTATTTTCTGTCAACTCGATCTCGTCACCGCAGGTGGCATTGCCACGAGTGACATTGCCATGAGTGGCATCGCCACGAGTGGCTTCCAGACTACCATTATTTGCTGTAAACTCAAAAGCATCGGCCTCACCCCATCGGATATTGGCACAAAAAAGTCGGCATTTTCTAATCGCGTCGTACAACTGCCTACGAGCCGTTTCAAAGTCGGAGGACATCGGCTCGTCGAGAATAATATAACTTCGCAAACAGCGAAAATGAACTTTATAAGGAAAAATCTCGATTGTCAGGGGTCCGATTTTGACGGGAAAAGCATGGGCATCCACTCCTGCAATGCCGACTACCCTTCGTTGCAGATTCATCGCGTCCCATTTTTGAAGAATCCGGTCGGTCGGTCCGACCATCGATTTGCGAGGAGAAAGCGACATGGCCAGTTTATTGAATCGCGTGAGTTTCTCCATCCATTCGGACATCTGATTCCACAATTCAAGACCTGTGAAACCGACTACTGACCAGTCATCCCAGGGATATGGCTGGTATTCTTCAAGACGGTCACGGATTTCATCCGGGTGGGCCATAATTCCCAGAGCCCCATCGGCGGCTCCGGCCGCGACATACTCTTTCGCCGTCATGGTCTCGGGATATACATGCGGTGATTCAAATAGCAAGTAATGATGGTGGTCATCGAGATCATTATGCTCGTAACCGACTACCACCAGCGTCTTGTCGTAGATACCTTCTTTCCCCTGATCGCGATGAATCATCGTCATGTGGTCGGTCACCATCATGAAGTCCAGACCTGCTTCGCATCCAATCCGGACCATCTCTTCAAACGACTTGGTACCGTCGGATTCGGTCGTATGCATATGGATGGCACCGGTGTAGTAGTAGTAATTTCCTGTCTTAGCTGCCACTTTGATTCCCTGAAGTTCGTGGTACTTTCCTGAAAATATAGAGTCCAATCAGCATCATCACGGCTAATGAAAGTATACCCAGTTTATAAGGAAGTTCAACAGCGGCTGACGTCGACAAGTTCCAGCTTTTGGCCATAGCCGGTCCAAACAGACCATCGGGACTAAACAGCAAAATAACAACGGTCCAAATGAGCGGTCCTACAATCGCAGCAGCTCGACCCGATAGAGCAAACAGACCAAAAAAGCGGCCAAGTTCTTCTCTGGGAACCAACTCGGCCAGCATCGGACGCGATGTTGTCCAGAGTCCGCCGAGCAGAATTCCGACAATTGAACCAAGTGCCCATACGACCGCAGAATTATTGGTTGCAACAAAGGCGATCAAGGCCAGAACCCAACCCACAATAACCGAACCCAGGACTACCTTCAGAGAGCTTTTTTCGGATATCTTGCCGATCAGGAAACTCCCTGCAACCGCCGAGGTGGCCGATACGGCAAGAAAAATCGTGATACTACTTTCCCCCATACCCAAAACCACTGAGCAGTAGAGACCGATATTGAGGATGACAGTCGCAGCAGCATCTTCGAAAAAATAATCTGCAATTAGAAAACGCAGAACTCCGGGGTATTTCCGGGTCTGGCGCAACCCGTCCCATACTTCACGGTACGCTTGTTTGAGGCTGATTCGGCTAGTACTCTTGACCGGCGTCTCCCTCACCCAGAGAAACAGCGGGACAGAAAAAAGCATAAATAACATGGCGGTTGGAACAAACGAGCCGGTTTTTCCCCATCCGGTAATCAAAGGAATCTGAAAGCCAAACAAGTCTCCGGTAACAAATGGAAGAACTAACAACATTCCCAGGCTGGAACCTATGTAGCCGACCGCAACGCCAATCCCTGACACAAAACGTGCCTGGGGACCTTCGGCAACAGAATACAACAGCGCATTATAAAATGGCTGACCAGCCTCGTAAGCGAAATTGGCCAGGATGAACAGAATTACTATGGCCGTCAATGCGCCCGTTGGAACCAGTGACATTCCGCCCACGGCCACACAGCAGGTCAGCGTAAAGAGAAACAGGAACATCTTCTTTTTGGTCGCGTGATCAGACAGTGCTCCCAAGGCCGGAAGCAACAGGGCTGATAACAGCATCGAGATTGAGAACGGAATGTCAAACCAGGCGTGGCTATGACCGAGGTCCTCGACAATGTATCGTTTTAGATAGAGCGAAACGATATTCATCGAGTAGATGGTGTTGGCAAAATCGTAGAGCGACCAGCCGAGCACATCTTTGCGGAAAACCGATGAATGATCTCTCATAGTTTAGTTTACAATCCCAATTTCTCAGAGATGAGGATCATGCCATCACGTACCAGCATCAGAAATTCTTCAAGGTCAAGATCGAGGTTCTTGCAAGCTGCAATATTCTCCCGTGTGGCTCCGGCTGCAAATCGCTTTTCATTAAACCTGCGCATCATGAAATCGGAATCGATTGCAGAGAGTTTTTTCGAAGGATGCATCAAGGCACAGGCGACGACAAACCCGGTGGTTGGATCGACTGCATAAAGCGCCCAGTCGAGTTTGCTCTGGCAGGGTACATGACCGGGATGAGCATGG
>JAUXBO010000121.1 GCA_030619345.1 Candidatus Zixiibacteriota bacterium
CCTGACTTGGTTGGTAGATTATCTATTCGGTGGTGGGCCACCCCCTGCCGACTGTCCATAGAAAAGTGAAAACACTCATCGTATAGCAATAAAATGACAGCCGACCTTTCTCGGGTCGGCTGTTGTATTTGTAATGTTATGAAGAGACTGTATAAGCTTCGAGTATCTCACGGGGTCTGGTATACCTACAATCTTCAAATAGCTCTGTTTAACATTCAGGTGGTTCGGAGCCCCCGCCGAAAAGATAATCAACGAAGAATATCAGGTCTGTGATATCCATCGTGCCGTTTCCGTCGAAATCTCCCTGGGCGGGGCAGGGTGGTATGGTGCCACCCCCAAATAGGTAGTCAACATAATAGGTCAGATCGGCAATGTCACGCCCGCCGTTGTTGTCCACATCCCCTCGTAAGACACAGCAACAGGCGTCGCCCACCCCGTCGCCATCTGAATCGGCCTGGTCGGGGTTATAGATGTCCGGGCAGTTGTCGACAGCGCAAGTGTTGAGGGCGTACCCGGGATTGCCCAGGCCGTCGCCGTCGGTATCAACGCAGGTCAGTAGCTGCAGGGTTGGATCGCCATTTAGGATCATGCCGTAGTACCATGACTGCTCCCAGGGTTCAAACGGAGCCTGAACTTCGAACCACTCAAGCATCGCCTGGCCGACGGATTTGTGCTGAGATAGTGGGCTCGTGAAGTCATGGAAATTAAGCATACTGCCGCTCTTGGAGGAAGCCACTGTAATAAGTCCGTTGGAGGTGTTAAAGATATACGCGCCAGCGAGATAGTCGGCATCAGTGAAAAGACCGGGGCCGCATGAAAACAGATTGTAAAAGAGCACCGGCGGGTCACGATCCTGTATCGTTGAAGAGTACACCCAGTCGCCGGCACCATCGTAAAAGGCGCCTAAATCAAAGGGACATCCGCCGCCCTGGACACGTTCCCACATACCCATTGCAGCGGCATCACCTTCATTCGGGGCCACGTTTGACTCGTCGCCCAGATAATCAGTCATCAGGCGAGATCCCTGATCCGGATTCACATATGGTCCGTTGACCAGCCAGGTTCCAATGCTCCCGATGGGTGTGGGTGGGGGATCGTAAGTTAGATCGCTTACAGGACTACCATCGGGCTGGCACAACCGGGCGCTGAAACCGTGGGAGCCCATCCATTCAGACACTTTAACCAGCAGACGGTTTTCACCCGCCGCCAGTGTTACACCGACCCGAGAATGGTCTGCCTCAAACCCTCCGTACACATTCTCATAAAGTATCTCGGCGCCGTTTAGCCAGACTCGGGCGCCGTCTTCATAACCCAACCAGAGTTCACAGGACTGCTCGGTAGCGGAATACACGCGGGCAAAGGCATAACACACGCCGAAATACTGGGGGTCATGAGCGGACATATCGATATACGGATAACTGGAGTTGAAGGTGGTCCAGGTCTCGCCCCCCATTACCTGACCATCGGTCGGATTGATACCCTCTTCAGGAACGCCGAGATAGTTCGTCGTGAGGAAATTCCAGAAGTTTCCAGACACGTCGTCGTGGAACCCGTTCAGGAGCCAGCTCCGAATGAACTCGGCCTCCGGAAGGGTGACGGTCGGGTCGCTGATCTGGTACTCAAGATCGGTGAAGGATGCATAGGTGAGGTCGCAAAATCGAGCTGAGAGGAGGAAGTCCCCGCCCGCCTGACTAACTTTGCACAGCAGACGATTCCAGCCAGCCAGCAAGGAAATATCGACTTCGTACGCGTCCTCATACCAGTCACCGTAGCGGTCGTTGGTGTAAACAAGGGTATTGTTCAGCCAGACACGGATGCCGTCATCAGAACCGAGCATCAATTTCGCCGCTCGAGAGGTGGGACTGTATACATAAACATGGGCATATACGGCCGATTCGGTGGGTCGGGTGCCAAAGTGATGACCGCCAGAATAGCTGTGCGCACATACTGATACAAAATGTTGACCGAGGTCCATCTGGTTGAGATAGTCGGCACCTCTGGTGTGGTAACCGTAGTCGTATCGTATAACGCTGTCCTCGTAAATGAGATCGAGGTTAACCGGCATATTGTACCAGTCTTCATCGATATACTCCAAACCTCGCCATGGCCGGGCAAGTTCGTAGAGACGATAAGCGTGTGTTTTGGCAAGATAGTCGTTGACCATGTTGGCTTCGGTGTCGTACGAGAGGGTGTGAGCGTAAAGCCGGCCGATATATACTTCCGGAGCCATGTCTCCGGAGCCGGCGGTGTGTACCTCGTAAATACCGTCGGTGTTGTCATCTCTCCAGTCGCCGTCAAGATCCATGTAGAACAGGTCACATGGAAACTGGGAACCGGATACCTCAGCCCAGGCGGCGGTTATGTCGCCGACAAATACGAATCCTTCACTTCCGGCATTGTATCGGTCGGTAACCCAGGTCTTTATTTCCTGAGGCGTTCCGCTCGACACGGATTCGAGATAGACCGAGTAACCTTCGGCTTCAATGTCGGCAATGTACTGATTGAGGCCGGTGACAATCTGTGGATACAGAGTCACGTCAACCAGGATTGAAATATCGGCATCGACTCGGTTTCGGGTCGAACGAACGAATGCAAACTGAGCGGCCTCAAGCGGATGCCATTGCAAATACTCAGCGTATTGGCCCGGGAGAACCCCTGGAGGAGCATGCCACTCAAGCCTCTTTATCTCTCGTCCATCCTGTCTGGGGGGAGCGGTGGGAGTGATGATGCGGTCGCCAGGTTTGGATTCTTTGGCGTCTTGAGAATCGGAGAAAACTTCCTGACCACATAGGGCAAAGGCGATCAGTGTAGCTACGGCCAGCGTGATTTTTTTCAAAATATGATCCGAGGTTTGTGTGTTCGGGTATCAACGTTGTATTTTGTGTACATCAATCAATATATGGGGAAAACGAATATGTGCAATTGGAAAAACATTACCTTGCCCGAGGGTGGATAAATGAAGCTCCCCCGGCTAGACGAGTTTCGCAAATTCTGCGGCCATGTATCCGTCGTTGCATCTCTGTTCACAACAGACCTTGGTTCAGAACAAAAACGTAGTATATTGTATCTATATATAGATTCTCTCGTTGTTATGATTTTACAAAAACTCAACTGCCAATCAGCAGAGAATTTGTATCGACAACCTTTCAATTGTTCCTGCACTAAACCGGAGTAAAAATTGATTACTTGCAAAACAAAACTCAGTGAATCGCTAACTGCTCGGAAAATATCCGGTCAGTTAATTGTGGCTCTCATGATCCTGATGGTCGTTTCTGTGTCCACCCAGTCAGCGGTGCTGGAACTGACATACACCTTTGATATTCCCTCTGTGGAATCAGTCGAAATTGATGGCGACTATTACAGCCGTGTCGTCTTGCCGGGATCACCAAACTCCGGTCAGGTGGGCTATCCAGCCCTCCCCGCAAAAGGGGCCAGAATTCTTATCCCTTATGGTGAAAAGGTTGTGAATGTTACGGTTACCACCGGTTCCAAACAGATTGTCGGTACCGGGTATTATATTGAACCAGTTGAACAACCATTCAGCTTATCGACGGCTCCTGCCGACATCCCGCCGTTATATATTGATAGCGTTGCCTATTCAAAAAACAGTCCCTTACCAGAAACCAGGTTTATCAGCAAGTCTGTTCACCAGAGTCGAGGATATCAGGTTCTTCTGTTGAAGCTGCATCCGGTGGGGTATATCCCGCTATCAGGTGAGTTGTTCAGTTACACCGAATTGCATGTGCATGTGTCGACTCAGGCAACTGACCATCAACCACCGCTCTTTCGTAATCATCCCGAAGATAGTCGCAATGTCCTGGCAATGGTTGATAATCCGTCAGTGATTGCGTCTTATACATCCGCTGCGACCCGAGGCAGAGCGAATTATGACATGTTGATTATAACCCCCACTCCCCTGGTCGATGCTTTTCTCCCGCTAAAAGATTATCATGATACTACCGGTATTCTGACGGAAATCCACACCCTTGATCAAATTGGTGGTTCCGATGCGCATACGATTCGCGATTATATCCGCCAGGAATATCTCAACGAAGGAATAGAATACGTACTTCTGGGGGGAGATGATGAGATAATCTCAGCCCTGGATGCATACGTGATTACCTTCGACAGTCCAGGTTTACCCATCGATTCCAGTATGCCCTGTGATTTTTATTTCTCCCATCTTGACGGGACGTTTAACTATGATGGTGATGCCCTCTGGGCGGAACCAACCGATGGCGAAGGAGGAGGCGATATCGATCTCTTTCCGGAAGTTCATGTTGGTCGAGTTTCGGCTAACACTGTTCAGGAAGTTAACAATCTTGTCAATAAGACCATGGCCTATTTCGCATCGGAAGGTGATTATTTGCAAAAGGTGTTACTGGCGGCTGAACAATTAAATTTCACCGGGTTTGGTGAGTACGGTGGCTACGCCATGGATGAGATGGTTGATGGGGCTATCTCCCACGGCTATGAAACAGTTGGGTTTCCATCTACCGTCTACCAATTGGAGAAGTTGTATGATTTGCTTAGTATGCCTTACAACTACTGGGCGTACAGTGAGATAATCGACCGCATGAATGCCGGGGTACATATTATCGACCATCTCGGGCACAGTGGCATTCAATACGCGATGCGGACAGATGCAACAATTATCAGCCAGCAACTAACCAATACAGAATATTTCTTTGCTTATGCCGAAGGGTGCAGTGCCGGAGCTTTTGATTACTGGGATTGCTGGGCGGAATACATCACTGTAAAACTCAGTACAGGAGCTTTTGGGTGTGTGGCCAATGCAAGAGCGGGGTTGGGGGCGCGCTCCACGGCTCACATGGTTCATGTGTTTAATCGGGAGTTCTGGGATGCCATCTACAAAAACGGTGAAGCGGGCCCTCAACTTGGGCGGGCTATGTCCGATGCCAGGGCCGATCATGCCTATCATATCGATGACCCCGGAATTAGATGGACCGTCTATGGAACTACCTTGTTTGGTGATCCGGCAGCAGCTATCAAAACTGTCCACAGCCTGGCATTGAGTTTCCCCAATGGAACGCCGACACAATTGCTGCCTCACGAAGTAACTACTTTTGATGTGGTCGTCTATGGAGTCGGCGAAGGAACCCCCGTAAACGGATCGGGGCTTCTGCATTACTCTATTGATGGGGGCGATCTTGTAGCGGTACCAATGACACCGCTGTCGGATACTCTATACCAGGCGGCACTACCTGCGATGGATTGTGGTAGCAGTATTGAGTTCTACACCAGTGTCGAGGAAGCATACACTGTGCAGCGGAAATACTATCCGGAACCTGATGAACCCCGTATAGCAATAACCGTAACAGATGAAGTTGTAGTGTTTGAGGATGACTTTGAAACGGACAAGGGCTGGACTTTGTCTGGCGGGTTATGGGAGCGAGGCATCCCGTTGGGACTGGGTGGTGAGGAACTGCAGTATCCAGCACCGGACCCTACCGAAGGGTGCAACGGAGTTTCGGTTATGGGGTACAACCTGTCCGGTGACTATGAAAATAGTTTGCCAGAAACTTATGTTACTTCTCCAGTTTTTGATTGCTCCGAGATGCAGAATATTCACCTTCGGTTCTGCCGTTGGTTAGCGGTGGAAGCCCCGGCTTATGATCACGCTCGGGTTCAGGTCAGCAATAACGGCACTGCCTGGACAACCTTGTGGGAGAACCCGGCTACCATTGCGGAATTTTACTGGAACGAGATAGATTATGATATTTCAGCCATTGCCAACAATCAGCCGAATGTCTATCTACGCTGGACGATGGGACCAACCGATGGTGGACTGGTGTATGCCGGGTGGAACATTGATGATGTGCAGGTGGTCTCATTAGCTTGTGAGACTTATATTTGTGGGGATATCGATGGTAACGGGGAAAATCCAAATATCTCCGATCTGACTTATCTTGTCGACTACTTGTTTGGTGGTGGTCCCGTACCACCAGAGATAAACGCCTGTGACATGAACGGTGATGGAAACGGCCCTGACATTACCGATCTGACTTACATGGTTGACTATCTCTTTAATGGCGGTCCTGAGTTGATCTGCTGATACTTGGCTGCATTTTTTTCAAACGCTGAATCTCGCACCGCCTTGCCCGAATCAAACTCGGAGAAGGAGACGGGGGAGAGAAATGGATCAGGCAAAGCGTTTTAAGAAGGATGAGCAAGACTGAGTATCTGACAATGTGGGGGATTATCCTGATCTTTAAACTACAAATTGTAAGTTTTTACGCGGTATTACCTTGTAAGCTTCCCGGATTGTATGATTTGTGAACTATAAAGCTTGAAATCTTAAGGGTTTTTGGGCTCGAACTCACGACCACTCCGCTATAACCCCCAATAACATCGAATAACTTGCAACGGATTTGTTCACGGTCTGGTCACAGCAATGATTTTTGTTGCAGTGTTAGCAACTAAGAAGACGGTAAGATCACCAAGTGATCGCCATCGGTTCATTCCCACCCTTTGTTTGGTCCTGCAGCACTCTGTCACTCAGGCAGCACAGAAATTGTGGGCAGGCTAGGAGTCAGTTCCTTGTACGGGCATCACTTCGTAGGTGGCAAACTTCCAGAAGACCAGGTCGTAACACAAAGCAGCAGCTATCCAAGCGATGATGTAGATCGCTGCATTGTCCGAGCTGAACAGATTGTCGAATAGAGCGTGAAGCACACCTATGACGAATGCCGTAGTGATAGAAACCCAGAAAGTGGATACCCATTGGTGCGACAATTTTAGCTTGGCATCACATTTCCGACAACTAATACGCCGCGGGTCAAACAGCACCATAGTCTTGCCAAATGACATCGCGTTGCGCGAACATTCGGGGCATTTCATTGCAGACTAGTTCCTTTCAACCATTGTTATGGTTAGCGTAATATAAAGAGATATATTAGTCAATGATATGATTAGTTCGAACATTGTGCAATTTCGAATATAGTAAGTTATTGATAGGTAAGAGATTAATTTTTAGCTCCCCCAATTAGACGAGTTTCGCAACTGGCTGAGTGTAGGATTTGCTGAA
>JAUXBO010000037.1 GCA_030619345.1 Candidatus Zixiibacteriota bacterium
GGAGAAAGCAAAAGTAGAAGAACGACTTATCACTATTGGAATTGTGCCAACACGACCTGAGACCGGCTATGGCTATGTGAAACTTGGTGATCTTTACCGTGAGGAATCGGGACATTCAGTTTATCAGGTCTCGGCCTTTACCGAAAAACCAAAAGCCGCCATGGCTAGCGAATACTACTACAGCAGAAAGTACCTGTGGAATAGCGGCATGTTTATCTGGTCTTCAAAATCTATTCTGGCTGCTATCCAAAACTGTCAGCCGGATCTTCATGAACTGCTAATGGATTACGCCGCTAAAATCGGGAGCGATAGCGAAGAATCCGCCCGCGCCGAACTGTACGAGAAGGCTGATTCAATCTCTATCGATTTTGCTGTTTTGGAACATGCTGAGAACGTGTTGACTATAAAGGGCGATATAATTTGGGATGATATCGGCGGCTGGCGCTCTCTGGAGCGGTACAAAGATAAAGACGGCGAAAATAACATCGTGATTGGTGAAGCGACTCTCTCGGATACCTATGAAACCACTATCTACAACGAAGAGCCCGGAATCGTAGCCTGCATTGGTGTGTCGGATCTGGTCGTTGTGCGTTCAGGTGAGATCACGCTGGTATTACACAGAACATACGCTGACCAGATCAAAAAGGTTCTGGCAAAATTGGAAGAGAATGAAGCTACCTCACGTTATTTGTAGTCTATTGACTGTCTGTTTGCTTACGTCTGTCGGGTGCGTGGGGCAAAAAGCAGCCAGAGTGGAAGCTGAGCAGCCAGGAACAAGCGACGAGCCGATCTCTGGAACCAGCGGAGATGCACGTGGCTATGACCCGCTTGAGCTGGCTCGGGACCGTATGATTGTTCCGTTCGATAAATCTCGATCTGGAGAGATTCGCGGTCGTGCAGACATTTTCCAGTCAGATACTCTCTTGTCTGATCCTAAATCGGGTGAAATTGTCGGCCTCCCCAATAGGATAGACTCGCTCAATTCGCAAAGTTTTAGAATTCAGATATTTACCGGCAAAGTCTATGGCGAGGCCCAGAAAGAGCTTCGCATAGCGGAGGAGATTTTTGATCGGCCAGTTTTTGTCGATTACGAAGTACCCAACTTTAAAGTCAGGGTCGGCAATTTCACGGATCGTGACGAAGCCGAAGAGTATCAGCAGCGAGTCAAGGCGGCCGGATACACAACCGCCTGGGTAGTTATGGTTACCGTAAATATCCGGCAGGCGGCTCCGCTCTACGACGGAACCTACCCGCTGGATGAATCGGATTCACTTCTTGATGATAGTATGGACGATGATGACAACGGTTATGAATAACATCATTCGTGACAGGGTGGTTTCGATTGTCGATTCAGACCCGGATCCGGCAATAATCCTCAGAGCTGCCGAGAATCTTCGCGCTGGTGAATTGATCGTTGCTCCGACTGAGACTCGCTACGGTTTACTTGCTCGGGCTGATTCGCAGTCGGCGTTAGAAAGAATACTTCTGGCCAAGGGAAGACCGGAAAATATGCCGGTGTCAGTATTTTTTGACAGCCTGGACGGAATTGCCGAGGCAGGGGACCTCACCTCTCAGGCAAAAAAACTAATCCTCAAATTCATGCCGGGACCGCTAACAATTATTCTGAAAGCGACTTCTGAGTGGCCCAAGCCAATTGCTCCACAGGGGAAAATCGGTATCAGGTTCTCTTCATCACGCGTCATAGCCGCACTATTAAGCGCAGTTGGAGTTCCGCTGACGGCAACTTCGGCTAACCTTTCTGGTCGAAAAGATAACGAAAAAATCGATGACATCTATATCGACCTCGGCGACCGGGTCTCTCTTTATCTTGATAGTGGACCGCTTCAAGGGCTTCCTTCGACAGTGGTAGACTGTACCGGTGACGAGTTCAGCATTGTTAGAGAAGGGGCCGTGACAACTGCTCAAATAGATGCCGCGCTTTTGGAGGCAGGACAGTGAGCGGCACGTTTACAATTATGTTTGTCTGTACCGGAAATACGTGCCGTTCCGCGATGGCGCAGGGCGCTATACGAGTGTTGCTGGACAAAAAGCGCAGTGGTAAATACGAAGTGATTTCGTCCGGGACGTCTGCCGCAACCGGTTTCCCGGCAACAGCCTACGCCATTGAAGCGGCCAAGATATGGAACGCCAACATCTCCGGGCACAAATCACAGCCTCTGACGCGCGAGTTGATCGACCGGGCTGACCTTATTTTCGCTTTGACGCCGAGCCATTTTAGAGATATTGTAAGTATGCGTAAGGATGCAGTGTCGAGAACTTTTTTACTAAAGGAGTTTCCCAATTCCGGCCCCGACGGTGAGGGAGTCGACGACCCCATAGGCCAGTCGTTGGACAGGTATAACGAGACTTTTCTGGAAATTGGAGAATGTCTGGGTAAACATCTTGATGAGATTGTAAAAAGATTAGATGAAAAAGTATCCTGAAAAAAGAAGACTTGGGCAAAACCTGCTGATGGCGCTGGTCGTAATGGTGGGCATCGTCCCGTTGTTCTTTTTTGTCTCCGTAGAATTGGGAATAGCCGAAGCTGCGTCCGAGCCGCTCTCAGAAATTGAGTCCGGGGACCCGCTTGATCGGTTTGTTGACAATGTTGCTTTTGGCGTGAATGAAAAACTAAGTTTCGATATCAACTATGGTTTCATAAACGCCGGCACCGCTACCATGGAAGTCGTTCGCATTGTCGAATACGAGGAACGTCCCTGTTATCAGGTAATCACTCGGGCTCTCTCCAACAGTTTCTTCTCCAGTTTCTACAAAGTTGAGGACAGGGTGGAGTCGATAATAGATGCGCTTGGAATCTACTCGTGGAGATTCGAGAAAAATCTTCGTGAAGGCAACTATGAGTCTGATAGAAGCTACACTTTCGACCAGAGAAACGCCAAAGTTGTCTATCGGGAAGACACTTTGGAAGTACCCCAATTTGTTCAGGATGCCATATCGGTTCTCTACTTCGTTCGGACCCAGGACCTGAAAGTAGGTGAGTCTATATTTGTCGATAACTTCACTGATGGTAAACTGTACCAGCTTGAAGTATGCATCCTTGAGAAAGAGACAATCACAGTCGAGGCGGGAACATTTGACTGTATCGTTGTGGAACCGTTGACTCAGTCGGTTGGTGTTTTTCGGCACGAGGGAAAACTGAAAGTATGGATGACCGATGACCGTCTCAAGATGCCGGTGTTGATGAAATCCAAGGTGCTGGTCGGATCGATTTCAGCCGAGCTTACGGATTACTCCTTGGGAGAGATCGAAAGCTTCTAACCAATATGAGTCGATCTCCAAACAAACCAAAGCCGGTCGATCTCTCATTAGTATCTACCTATTCATTCTCAAAAAGAAAAAATAAGACCAGCATAAAGTCATTTGGCCAGCCTCTTAAAGGCAAAGGTGCCGAGGACTTTCTGAACAGCCTCCCCAAATTCCTCAAAGCAGCGGACTTAATTAACTTCATCGACCTGGCTTACAAGTCGCGCTCCAATAACAAGCCTTTTCATCTCTGTCTGGGTGCTCACACAATCAAGGTCGGGCTTTCACCGATTATAATTGACTTGATGGAATTGGGTATCGTGACAGGGCTTTCGTTTAACGGGGCCGGGCTTATTCACGATCTTGAACTCGCCTTCTGGGGAGGAACCTCCGAAGACGTTCAAGCCGGGCTAAGCGATGGCAGTTTTGGAATGGTCCGGCAAACGGCAGAGCGATACGCTGCCGTTGGTCAACTGGCATCCGAACAGGGTATTGGTCTTGGCGAGGCCGGTGGACAATATATGAACCGGGAAAAAGCAAAACATAGAAAACTTTCGGTTTTTGCCGCTGCTGAGGCGCTCGGATTGCCGGTCACGATTCATGTTGGTATTGGAACCGATATTGTTGCCCAGCATCCTTCATTTGATGCGGCCACTGTGGCCGCCGCATCTCACATAGATTTCAGAATACTCTCGGATATCTGTCGGAGTCTGGACCAGGGGGGAACCTTGGCTAATATTGGTTCGGCAGTGATTCTTCCGGAAGTATTTTTAAAGGCATTGACCGTGGCGCGAAACCTGCAAAAAAAGAAAAGCAGGTTGACAACCGCCAACTTTGATATGATAACTCACTACCGGCCGATGGAAAATATAGTCAATCGTCCGACCCATAATGTCGGGCGCGGATTCAATTTTGTCGGTCATCATGAAATAATGGTTCCGTTATTGGCCTGGGCTCTTAAGTCCAGATTCGGATACTAAGAGCGTACGGAGTAAAAATGGCGAAGTTAGTTGAATGTGTACCGAACTTCTCAGAAGGACGTCGTCCGGAAGTAATCAGCGAAATATGTAACGCGATCACCTCGGTAGAGGGAGTATCGCTGCTTGATCATGAAATGGACCCAGATCATAACCGAGCGGTTGTGACCTTTGTCTGTCATCCTGATCTGGCTGTGGAAGCAGCTTTTAGAGGCTACCAGAAGGCGGCTGAATTAATTGACATGCAAACCCATCAGGGTGAACACCCGCGTATGGGAGCGTGCGATGTCTGTCCGTTTATTCCTCTCTCCGATCTGAGCATTGAAGATGCGGTCGAATTGGCCAATAAACTGGCAAAGCGGGTGGGGGAAGAGCTTCAGATTCCCGTTTACCTTTACGAAGATGCCGCTTCGACACCAAAAAGAAGGAACCTCGCCAAGGTTAGAACCGGGCAATACGAGGGCATCCGTGACAACATTGAAATCGACCCCGCTCGCAAACCGGATTACGGACCGGCTAAAATGAACCTGAAATCTGGCTCCACCGCTATCGGCGTGCGCTTTCCACTGGTAGCCTTCAACGTTTATCTTGATACCAATAAGAAATGGATCGCTGACAAAGTCGCCGACGCTGTCAGATCTCTCCGTGGTGGGTACAGATTTGTTAAAGCGCTGGGGTTCGAAATAAAGGAACGGGATCAAGTACAGATATCCATGAACCTCGTCAATTACACCAAGACTCCCATATTCAGAGTCTTCGAGACGATTAAATCCGAAGCCGCCCGCTACGGGGTCAACGTTACTTCGTCGGAAATCATCGGGCTGGTTCCAAACGGGGCGATTCTGGATGTAGCCGAATGGTATTTGCGCCTGGAGAATTTCTCCAAAGAGCAGGTTCTTGAGGAAAAGCTCGCATCCGCTGGAGGAACTGCGGCGGCCGTTGATGATTTTTACAGCGAAGTGGCTTCGTCGTCGCCTGCCCCCGGAGGAGGCTCGGTAGCTGCTTCGGCTGGTGCGCTGGGGGCCGCTCTTTCGGCTATGGTTTGCCGTCTTACGGTCGGAAAGAAAAAGTATGCCAGCGTCAAGGATGAACTTAGCAATATTCGTGATCAGGCTGATGGGTTGTTGGCGGAATTAAAACAGCTGGTCGAGACCGACAAAGAGGCCTTTGACAAAGTCATGGAAGCTTTCGCGTTGCCGAAGAGCACCGATGAAGAAAACGTGCAACGGGATACAGCGATAGAGGCGGCTAACAAGGGAGCGGCCGAAGTACCCCTGACAGTTATGAAAAAGTCTTTGGAAGTTCTGAGCCTCTCTAAAACCGTGGCCGCAAAAGGAAATGAGAATTCCATCACTGACGCCGGGGTTTCCGCTCTCATGGCCAGGGCTGCGGTCGAAGGCGCCGGTTACAATGTCCGGATTAACCTGACTTCAATCGAAGACAAAAAGTTCGCCTCGAATATGAAAACGGAGGTCTCAGCACTTTTGAGTCAGACAGAGAAGCTGGCCGAAGAAGTCAAGCAGCTTGTTGAAGCAAAGCTGTAGATGTCTGGCTACATAGACCTTCATATGCACACAAACCGTTCTGACGGTGTCTTAGCTCCGTTGGAACTTCTGGATGCTGTCAGGAGTAAGAATCTCGAAGCCTTTTCGATTACCGATCATGATAGTGTTAAAGGTTACTTGGAGGTATGCCAATCGCTGATTGATAATGACCCGGAACTTGTGACCGGTGTAGAACTGTCGACCACAAAGGACGACAATGACCTGCACCTGTTAGTTTATTGTTTTGATCCGCAGCACAAAAAGCTGCGTGCCGCCTTGGAAAACCTTCGATTGCAAAGGAACCAGAGGGCCGGTAGAATCGTTGAGAAACTAAACGAGTTGGGAAAAGCGATTAGCATGGACCAGGTAGAATCAATTGCTTCCGGCGCGGCTGTTGGCCGCCCCCACATTGCCCAGGCGCTCCTTGATAACAAGTTGGTCCAGAATTTCGACGAGGCGTTTTCCCGCTTTATCGGAAAGGGAAAAAATGCTTATATTCCGAAAGTCAATTTTGAACCGGAGGAAGCAATCAAGCTGGGCCACGAGGCCGGTGGGGTAGTAATTATGGCCCACCCAATGCTGGACAAAAACGACAAATATATTGAGGAATTGGCTAAATCGGGTCTCGACGGTATCGAAGCTCATCATCCGTATCACCGTCCGGCCCAGATAAACCGACTCAAGGAAACCGCTAAAAGATTCCGCCTGTTGGTCTCCGGTGGTTCCGACTACCATGGGCGGGTCGGACGGTATGGTGATATCGGGTGCCAGAAAGTGCCCATGGAATACCTAAGTGAGATTAAGAACCGCAGCAGATATATGAAAGATAAGATTTGAGAATATTACTTACGCTCCTAAGTTTACTGCTTATGGCAGGCATAGTCTCCGCCGAAGAACCCCTCCCCGTTGAACGGCAGATTGAGATTATCAGTAACTTCATGACGGCTCGCGGTCTTGATGAAAAAATTCCGCCATCGTTTGCAATGAGTCTGCAGCCGACAGACGAACTGGAGGAGGAGATTCCGCCACCGGCTCAAAAGTGTGGTATGTGGGCGGCGTTGGAATACTCCAGAAACTACAATCAACTGGACAAAGACCTGTTGCTGGCCATGAACGCGCCCGTTCTGGCTCGTCCCGTGTTGGATAACAGGTTTGACAGCCCCGGCGGTCAATTCAAGATTCACTACAACAAGACCGGATCGGAAGCTGTCTGGCAGGCTGATAAAGATTCCGATGGCGATGGTGTTCCGGACTATGTAGAGTCAACGGCATCAATTCTTGATAACGTACATAATCACATTATTGTGAATCTTGGCTATCCCTCTCCGCCAACAGATGGGTCGCAGGGTGGCGATGAGAGATATGACGTCTATCTGGTCGATCTGGCCGGAGGGGCCTACGGGTTTACCTATACCGTTGACTCGATTGCAGCTCCCGATACTTCGATATTTCTGTATACCACCTACATGGAGATCGACAACGACTACCAGGAACTGCAGGTCTACAAAGATCGACCCCTCGACGCTGTCAAAGTTACGACCGCGCATGAATATTTTCATGCTGTGCAGTTTGGGATCGAGGCCATCGAATTTGAAGTGTTTGAGTATCTTGTGGATGGCGTACCCAGGTCCCGAGCGATGCCTTACTGGATGGAAATGTCCGCGGTCTGGATGGAAGAAGAGATGTACGATGACATCAATGATTACTATTACTATCTTCCGTTTTTCTACAACGAACCGTACCAATCACTGCAGCAATTCCGCGATGGAACCGGCGGTATTCACGCTTACGGCTCCGCGATTTTCCCGATCTATCTATCAGAGAAATATGGTTCTGACGTGATTCGCGATATCTGGATGAAGTGTGCCGATACTCTCGGACCGACATTCCTGACCGCAGCCGGAGCAGTTCTCGACTCCATTACCGGCGACAGTATGAGTTGGCGAAAAGCCGTGAACGAGTTCGCCGTCTGGAACTTCTTTACTGGAAAAAGGGCGCAAATGGCTCCGAGCGGGGTCGGTTTTGAGGAGCGCAGCAATTACCCCGGATTTGCCGATTCCAAAATCCATGTGGTACAAGACTATCCTCAAAGGCTGACATTGCAGGATACGCCGGTCGGACCGGACCATAATGGGGTTGGCTATATCAAACTTGACCAATTGCATGCATTTCAAAAATTTAAGTTCTTCATTTTTCCCTCCGACTCATTCCTTGTGGTTGATACCAACTACTGGGAGTGTAAGGGTTACACCTGCACGGAATTCGAGGACCCATGTTACGAACCGGACCCGTTCGACTGCTGTATCGACTCATTCTGCAATGACTCCGCCCGTGTCTACGACACTCGTCTGGGCTATGACTGGATGGAAGTTACGTTGGAGTGGTGCCAGACCTGTGAACTGAAAGACACAATGGGGACGGTTTTCCAGTATCTGATCGACCCTAACTGCACGGTAGATTGTGAAACGGCGGATACGCTTGTGACTACCTATGACTCAGTCGCTGTTGATTCAATCTTTTCGGCGTTTTTCCCTCTTGATGCTGCTTACGACGAGACCTGGAGTTTTGCCTATCTTTACCAATCCAATTCCGATCTTAACGAGTTCTACGTGGAGGATACGTTATATATCCCAGACCATCTAAGACCTGCGCCGAACACCAATAGGGCGAACGAATTTTCGATTGTAAATCCCGAAGTCCTCCGCTCGATTACAGTGGTCGCTACCCCCGCCTCAACCGAACGGCTCAACTACCAGTTCACCGGTTTGCGCGGTACAGCTCGAAGAGTGGGGATATGGATTCTGGAAACAATGGTTGACTCGCTTAGACAATCGATTGTGGATGAGAATGCAATCGAAGTCCAGGGTGACATACTGGTAGCTTACCCCAACCCGGCTGTAATCGCCAAGATGGGGGATATGCCGCTCAATATCAGCTATCGCGTGCCAACCGACGCCGTCAGCAACTTTGTGTATGCCAATCCACGCTTGACCATGGATGTATACAATGTCGCTGGTGATTACATAAGATTTGTTGATACCAGTGTCATGGTTGCGCCCAATAATATTTACAACGAGAACAAAACCGTTCTGTGGGAAGCCCAATGGGATTTGAAAAACGGTTCCGGTGCCGATGTTGCTTCGGGAGTTTATATTCTGTTGGTACGTCTCTATGATGATGCTAATGACGGCGAGATTGTGCTTGAAAAGATAACCAAGGTTGCCGTGATAAGATGACTCGGGCGCGGTTGACAGCGAGAATTGCCGTCTTTGCCGCCCTCATTTATGTTTTGTCCTGGGCGACCTCTTATATCCCGAATCTGAACCTGGTTTTTTTCCTGGTCTTTTCGTCCGGTTTTTTGTGGGGAGCCAGCGCCGGAATGCTGGTGGGGGCAATGGGAATGGGACTATGGACATTCTTCAATCCCTACGGCCCGGCGCCCATACCTGTTATAATCGCGCAGATTGTTGGGGCTTCGCTGGGCGGAGTCGCGGGACAACTTTTTCATGCCTTGCAGCTGCATACCGGGAACAAGTTTATGCAGACCATTTGGCTGGTACTCGGTTCAATTGTCTGTACCGTTTCGTTTTTTCTGCCGGTCTCTCTGGTTGATGCCTGGCTGTTTCAACCTTTCTGGCCGCGTTTCATTGCCGGTATCTCCTGGTCGTTGATTTCATTCGTCTCAAATGCGATTATTTTCTCATTGCTTTTCCATGTTACGCTCCGTTTATATCGGTCAGAAAAATCCAGATTATCGAGTGTATAAATTTGTCACGCAAAGTTCTATATATCCTTGTTCTCATCGGTTCAGCAACCCTATCGGGATTTGCCCCATCGGGGACTGTATTGGCTCAGGACATTTCAGTACTACAGGATTCAACACATGTTTCCATTACTGACTCGACATTAAGCGATACTCTATTTCTGGATACGACGGCCAGCGATTCAACCTTCGAACTATCGCAAGAAGAGAGGTACAGCAAGTTCAAAGAGAAACAGAAGTATCTTCCATCTGTTTCTTTCTTCGACAGCGTTGCCGTCTACTTCCTGTCCGAGCGACAGAATTTACGTGGCCAAATCGACCGCGCTTTCTATCACGATGCCGGTGATTACTTCCGGTTTGATCCTTCATTTCTGCTGCTTGAGCATCTCGTGACACCAATGAGGGAGACGGTCTCGCCTTTCGGACTCAATATCGGTCGCTTGAATTACATTATCGATGGAGAGCAATTCGTTCCCTTTGAACACGGTCCCGAGCCCGACGGTCTGATGGACCTCAATGATTTTCCTACGGCTCTGGACCACGGCGTCTATCTTATTCCCGGAGCAGCCGGTCACCTTTTTGGCGGCAAAGACGCGCTGGCTTCCGCTGTTACCCTCCCAAAATTTCCAGACGACCACGATCCTGAAACAGCCTTCATTACCGATGCCGGTTCCTTTGGCTATTCATACACTCGGGGGAGATATTCCCGGCGGTTTTTGGATGGGCGCGAGATCGACATGTCGGTTGGGTACCGCGATGCCGATGGTACCGACGCTCTAAGGCGTGATGACTCATATCAGTACTATGGCAAGCTCTTTTTCCCGACTGGCCAGGTTACGGGGCTTCATGTCTCCGGGCGTCTCTATAAACGAAAAGGGAGAATCGGCGTCTGGCAGGATTTTACCGGTGCCTCTGTGCCCAGAGAGCGGTTTGATCGAACCGCGAGAGTTGGCTTTGAATTTGGGAACAGTTCGCAAACCGCTCGAACCGAGATCGGCTACAAGCACCTTCGTCAGGGATCATACACCGACGGAAGTTACTACACCCGTTTCAATATTACCTCAAACACCGGATATATTGCTCATGAATTTGCCCGGGAAAATAGTATCTGGCAATTTGAGTTGAGCGGTCAACAGGAAGAATACGATCAGGGATTTAACAAACATAATCGTTATGTTGGAGATTTCCAACTCAGGCGAGCCTCACTGGGCGAGGGCGCGAGATTCTCTCAGTATGTAGGGCTGAATTGGGTTGAGTCAATTGGCGTTTTGCCTTCGGCCTCAATCAACTACTTCCGCGAGTCCGCAAAAAGTCTCATTACAGCTTCGGTCGGATACACCGAGCGAGCCCCTTCGCAGAACGAACTCTACAAACGAGATGATACCATTTACAGTTTTTTTAGCAGCCCTTACGGCGACAGGGGAGCCGACTCTTTAGAAGTAGAGAGACAACTGGTCGGCAGTATGTCGTTAGAATACGGGTCACTGAAAAATGCTCTGAAGGTTTCTGTTACGGGTGGACTGATTCAGGATGGTATAATCTGGCGTAACAGAATAGTCACCGACGGATTAGGCCGCACCGAATTCAGCCCCATCAATTCAGATATTTCATTTGTGGATTTGTCCTCGCATCAGCGTCTCAAACTGGGCAGCCTGATTACTTTGCACGCCGGGGCGGCCTTTCACTTTAACGAATTTTCTGACACCGCTTTTGTCCCCTACAGTCCGGAATACGATCTCTTTGCCGGTTCGGAGCTGCACGTATACTGGCGGCAGAAAATCATGCACCTCTACGCCTATGGTGAAATTCTGTACACCGGTCCCTACTATGGGTACTCAAATATACTTTTGGGAGAAGAGCCGATCCTAAACAGCAAAGTCTCGTTCCGTATCAAAAACTTCAAATTCAGCTACCATTTCCAGAATGTTCTCTCCAACACATATATGTCGCGCGAAGGGATGGTTTTCCCCGGCCGCTACACTTTCTACAACATAACCTGGAAATTTTTCAACTAATCCGTTTTTGCAGGTACTGCTTTCTGATACTTGACTATTTGGGCTCGGCTGACTTTCTTAAACGCATGCAGACAATATCTCTAACTCGGGCGCAGGCATACGCGTTGGTCGAAGAGAAAATTGGGGAAAACAATCTTCTGAAGCATATTCTCGCAGTCGAAGCGGGGATGCGGTATCTGGCCCAAAATCTTGGTGAAGATCAGGACTATTGGGGAATGACCGGGCTGCTTCATGATCTGGACTACAACGAGACCAAAGAAGATGAAGCCAGACACACTTATGTGACATCCGAGTGGTTAGCCGAATACGAGCTCCCCGAGGAAATGATATATGCAATCCATGCTCACCCCGGTCATGTACCCTGCCAGAGTAAACTCGAC
>JAUXBO010000226.1 GCA_030619345.1 Candidatus Zixiibacteriota bacterium
CAGCGAGAAGGGCCTTTCTTTATGGGGGTGGAACGGGTCGTGTTCTTAAGCTGCATGATTATCCCTGGCAGTTCAAGGCGCGGGCACTGCTCAGGCCATTGGGTGGATCGGCGCTTTCTATCGTGACGGCCCGACCGGCCAAGGCGCGCTACCACTGGAATCTGTTCCGGGGGCGGCTGAGAGGATTACGAAGTTGAGACTGGCTGACAGACTCTATGCGGCGGCGTTGATTCTAATGCCGTTTACCTACGGCACAAAATTCGCTCTTGGTCTCAAGAATATTACCTGGGTTGATCCAACATTGGTTTTGGGGTTAGTGGTCTTCATCTTAGTCCTTCCGTCCATCAAGCCGAGAGTTACATTGCTGATAGTGCTAAGTGCTTTTGTAGGCGGTGCCATAGGTTTTGTGTTGCTGAATATCTCGGGCTCGGCGCCTTCGGCAGTTTACACCGCCCTGCGCGAACCAATGCGTTTGGCCCTCAACATGATCTTCTTTTGGGTATCGATTGACTATTTCCGCAGCAGGCGAGCGTTGGTTATCAAGTGGTTGGCAATCAGTGTCACGATTCAGATGGTGTTGGCTGCGTACCTCTGGTTGGCGGCAGCTTCACTCGTTCCGCTCTTTGAACCAGCTGCAACGTATGCTCGGGACTACGCAATCAGGCAGCTAATCTGGTTTGGGAATACACCGGTGATGCGTCTGGGGGGGACGTTTATGGAATCGCCTCCTTTTGGACTTTTCATGTTTTCCGCCTTTGTTCTGTTTTCTACCTTGCTGTACAAGAGTAGAGAGAACCTCCCCTGGCTTCGTATCGGGTGGGCGATGTCGCTAATCGGCTTGCTCGGTTCGTTGTCGGATCAGATATATCTCTCGCTCTTTTTCTTTGTCATGATCGGTGGCGCTTCCATGATGACCGGTAAAAGTAAGATGGTGGCACGCGTGGTAGCCATCGTCGTTCTTCTCGCGATTAGTCCTTACTTGATAGAACGCATTTCATCGAAAGTAACCGAGGCTACCAGTCTCAAAGCGTACAACGCTATGGGGCAATCGGGCGGGGAGAGGATTTACCATCTCCAAAACTCGTTTGAACTTTTAACAGAAAACCTGATCCGAATCCCCTTTGGAGTCGGACCGGGGCGTTACGGCGCATATGCGGCTCGGACCGGTGTCTTCCCATCGACCGTGACACCGCAGGTGACGGTTGTGGAATGGGTTGTCGAGCACGGTCTGATCGGATTCTGCCTGTTTTTGTACTGGCTCTGGTTGATCGGGGTAAGAGCAATAAGAGACTACGGCTTGTTTGGTCTTGCAGCTGTCAGCGCTTTGATGATCGCCAACCTGTTTCAGGGCAATTGGAAATGGGAGGTTTGGTTTTTGGCCCTCTCCTTTTTCTATGCCTCAAAGCCGCAAGTTGATAACCAACTTTCAGATGAACAATTAGCTGCTGATCGCCATGACTAAGCGGCTGACTATAGATATGCGGATGCTGAATGCGTCTGGTATCGGCACCTATATTTCCAATCTTGTCCTACACCTGATAAACAAATGCCCTTCTCTGAGATATTGCCTATTGGGAAACGTAGATGAGATCAGAGCCGTAATCGGTGATCAATCTGACAACATCACTCTGGTGGAATGTCGGGCTCCTATCTATTCAATATGGGAACAAATCGAAGTCCCACGGACAATACCATCTGACACAGACTTGTTTTGGTCGCCCCACTTCAATATTCCTCTGCTGTACCGGGGAAAATCGATGGTGACCATTCACGATATGTTTCATCTGGCCATGCCGCAGTTCGTAAAGGGTCTGGGCAAACGCACCTATGCCAGAACTCTGTTCCGAGCGATCCGGAAAAAATCATCGGTTATTTTGTTTGATTCAGAATTCACTAAGAGTGAATTCCATCGACTTGTGGGTCCCGGATGGGGAGAGTTCAGTGTAATCAATTGCGGTATCGATTCGGTATGGTTCGCAGCTGTTGATGGCCCACGTCCGCACGACAGGTCGTATTTATTGTACGCTGGAAATATTAAGCCACACAAAAACTTACAGCGCATACTTAAAGTATACCTGGAGGGTGAGCACGGCCATGAGTTCGATTTTGTGATTATTGGTAAGAGCGACGGGTTCATCAGCGGTGACAACGAAGTCAAAAAACTGGCGGCAAAACATCCCGACCGCATTCACTTCACCGGCTACGTAGAACACAAAGTCCTAAGAACTTATTTTTCTCATGCCGCCTGTCTGGTTTTTCCATCACTTTATGAGGGCTTTGGCCTGCCACCGCTAGAAGCGATGGCGGCCGGTTGTCCTACTCTGGTTTCTAATCGTGCCTCGATTCCCGAAATCTGTGGCGATGCCACTCTCTATTGCGAACCAGAGGATGACAAGGACATTGCGGAAAAACTTGATTTGATCCTGACTGATGACGACCTGCGTTTGGAATTAATCAGCAAAGGCAAGATACAAGCCGCTCGCTATTCGTGGGATCGCTCTGCCGAAGAACTAAAGGACATTGTCCTGCGGCAACTTCTGTAAGCGCTCGAAAAGCCCCTCCATATTTCATTTATTAGAATAAATTTCCGTCCTGTTCGGAAAGTTCTTCAGTAATCCCAATTCGACCCGCTTTCCAAGTAGTCTTGCGATTTTATAAGTTACAATATTTCACTGACTTAGGGTTATGTGAAGCCGTCAGTCAAACGGGCACAGATTTTGTAATGCTATTAATCGATGAGAACCAAAATCAAAACGGCAATTGTCCATGACTGGTTGGTTACTACCGGAGGAGCGGAGAAGGTCCTTGAGCGGATGATCGCAGCCTTTCCCGAAGCTGACCTGTATTCAGTGTGCGATTTTCTGTCCGAATCAGATCGGGCCATAGTCAAAGGTAAAAGGGCCAGGACCAGCTTTATCCAGAAACTCCCGTTGGCGAGTAAGAAATATCGAAACTACTTACCGCTCATGCCTCTGGCAATTGAGCAATTCGACTTATCTGAGTACGACCTGATTATATCAAGTTCGTACGCCGTGGCCAAGGGCGTCATTACCGGACCGGACCAACTTCACGTCTGCATGTGCTACAGTCCAATTCGCTACGCATGGGATATGATGCACCAGTATTTGAGAGAAACAGGACTCGACCAAGGGCTAAAGTCCTGGTTAGTTCGCTACTTGTTGCACCGATTGCGGATTTGGGATGTACGCACGGCTAACTCTGTGGATCATTTTATTTCAATTTCAAAGTACATTGCCGGACGCATAAAAAAATGCTATGGCCGGGAGTCAACTGTAATTTACCCACCCGTGGATTGTGAAAAATACAAACTGTGTGAAACCAAAGAAGACTATTATCTGACCGCGTCAAGATTGGTACCGTACAAGCGGGTTGATCTGATTGTCGAAGCCTTCTCAAAAATGCCGGACAAAAAACTGGTCGTCATTGGGGATGGTCCGGAGTTCAAGAAAATTGCCGCTAAAGCCGGTCCCAATGTCACCCTGATGGGTTACCAAACCGACTCTGTTTTGGTGGAGAAAATGAGCAAAGCACGGGCTTTTGTTTTTGCCGCCTGCGAAGATTTTGGAATCGTGCCGCTTGAGGCTCAGGCCTGCGGAACACCTGTCATCGCCTACGGTCGTGGCGGGGCTCTGGAGACGGTTATCGACGGAGTCAGCGGCCTGTTTTTTGAAGAGCAGTCGATAGATTCTATTTGCAAGGCCATCAATCGGTTTGAGCAAAACGAACACAGATACCAGGCCGGTCTCATCCGAAGGCACGCGCAGAATTTCTCAAACGATTGTTTTGATTCTGAGTTCCGCTCTTTTATGGACAGTTTGCTGACGGATCCTGATGCGGACCTGCTTACCAAGCGACTGACACTCAAGAAAAGATATGATAGTGTCGATAGAAACGCCCGACTGACCAATGATTTCCCGGGCCGGAGATCAACAGCCACAGCAATACCGGAGTATTCGAACAGGTGAAAAACAGATTATTGCTAAAAAAAGATAAAGAGACTGGGGCTGGGCAACTTCGCAATAGCCACGACGATGTTACTATTGCCGACCTGACCCGAATCGTCCGTGCCAATCTTAAGCTCATTGCAGTTGTTACAACAGTTGCAATGATTATCACTGCGGTTTTTATGTTCGCAACGCCTAATCGATTCACGTCGCGAGCCAGTCTGTTACCCAGCGGTCAAACCGATCGCATGGCTTCTCTTAAGATGCTGGCTGGAATCTCATCCAATAAATCGGATGAGAACTCTTCGGAGTTGTTCCCAATCATACTGCGATCAAATTCAGTTCGTGATTCAGTTTTGGAGAGCGAGTACTTTATCTCCATCGAGGGAAAACAGTCGCAGGTCAGTCTGTCCGAATACCTGGGTAGCGACAACCGTGATCTGCTTCGTGAGCGATTAAGCTCAATCACGACTATTGATACCGATGCCAACAGCGGTCTGATAGAAATATCCGTTGAAACAATTCACCCGGAACTCTCGCAAGCTGTCACGGCTAACTATCTGGTGCAGTTGGATCAATACAATATCAATGGCCGTCAAAC
>JAUXBO010000170.1 GCA_030619345.1 Candidatus Zixiibacteriota bacterium
CCAGGGCAGCCCCCTCGAACAGCCGACGAGGAGCATCATGATTTCCGGCAATTATGATAGTTGGAATACCGGCCACTTGCGCCAGACGGTGAAGCTGCTCACCCGCGATAGCTAAGATACGATTGCTTGGGCGGACCTTATCAAATATATCACCGGCATGAATGCAAACATCGGGACGAATTTTAATTATCCGATCAATCGCCTCGACAAAGGCGTTGACAATATCTTCCTGACGCAAAGTCAGGCCACTCTCACCCCGCCTTGGATGATTCTCCCCGGACCCGAGATGGCTATCGGCTACATGACATATCTTCATCAAGTTCAATATACGGCGAACTCGATCAAAACGGAATCAGCAAACAATCACATTCTAATTGTATGAAAAGCAGGACCTACAGATGAAACAGGATCAGTATATTTCGTAGCGCGAAATTCTATCCCTGAGAGTATTCCGGGAGATTCCCAGCGTCTCTGACGTCTTCACCTGATTGCCATTGAAATGCTTCAAGCACGAAGATATGATGGCCCGCTCAAACGAAGACTCAAGCATGTGGAAAATCTGCCCCGGATATCCGTTTATCAACTTGGGCATAATCGGCTCAATCAGTTTGGCGAAGGTCTCAGTGTAGTTTTCTTCGAGATCGGAGACTTCGACCTCCGGCTCGCCCTTGTCGTCAGAGAAGGCCGGAAAATCATCCCGTTCCAGTTTCTCACTCTTGGACATCACCAGCGCCGTCTGAACATTATTTTCCAGTTCACGGACATTGCCGGGCCAGTTAAATCTGGTGAGGGCTTGCATCGCGCTCTTGGAAACCTGTCGCGAAGGCTGTCCCAGGTCTGACGTGAGTTTGTTCAGGAAGTGGTCCACAAGAAGGGGAATGTCGCTTCGTCTGTCCCTCAGCGGCGGAATATAAATCGAGAATACTTTTAGTCGATAAAATAGGTCAACCCTGAAAGCGCCTTCCTTCATCAACTGCACTAATGATTTGTTGGTTGCAGCGATTATGCGAACGTCGGTGTCAATTGTCTCATTGCCTCCAACACGTTCAAACTTCTTGTCTTGAAGAACGCGGAGAAGTTTTGACTGGGTGAGCATCGACATATCCCCGATCTCATCCAGGAACAAAGTACCGCCATCGGTCTGCTCGAATTTACCAATACGCTTATAGTACGCTCCTGTAAAGGCACCCTTTTCATGGCCGAAAAGTTCCGACTCCAGAAGTGTCTCATGGAGCGCCGCGCAGTTTACGGAGAGAAAGGAGTTGCCATGTCTTTTTGAATTGCGATGAATTGCCCGAGCGACCAGTTCCTTACCGGTTCCGGATTCTCCGAAAATCAGGACGGCGGCATCGGTCTTGGCCACCTGCCCGATCAATTTAGCTATCTCCACTATTTCAGGCGACTTGCCAATAATCGCATCAACGCCGGTGACTAGTTCTACCGGTTTGGGGGCCACAAACGGACTGCGTCGTCCGGCTGATTGATCACAAGCCTTGTTGACTGAATCAATCAACTTCTCTATATCAAACGGCTTGGTGAGGTATTCAAACGCTCCCTCACGCATAGCCTCCATAGCGTTTTCAGTAGAAACAAATCCCGAGATGACAATAACCGGCAGAGTATTCTTTTTTTCCTTGATCTCCCTCAGGACATCCAGCCCGGACATGGTGGGAAGATTTACGTCGAGCAGAACCAAATCTATATCATTGTGGGAATCGACAAAATCGTTTACCTCGGCTCCATCTTCAAGAAACCGAAAACGAAAACGATCCGCGTCGAACAGATTCGCCAGTGATTGTGAAAGCTCTTTGTCGTCGTCTACAAGAAGTATGTTTTTCATCGTCCCTTTTTACCTTCCAGATATATCAATGTTATCGGAAGATGGAACGGTTTGTGTAGCCATTTTCTGCTGATATAAGCGGAAAAAGAACAAAAAAGAGAGATTCAATCAGAGAAGTACTTCTCAATTTGGTCCGATCAACAAGTCAAACCATACTTGATGGGTGCATCTCTTTGAGTCAGGTTACAACGTCTGCACCTCGTCGGCAAACCGGACTCAGGTCAGGTCTATTTCAATCTGAAACAAATGCCGGGATTCATCCAATTAATTGTGCAGATTGATTCGCAATTCCTGCCGACTGGAGGAATGTAAATCAGAAATGAAACATCAGACTTCTTCGTCAGCGAGGAACTTGACGGTACTGCCCATCCAAAGAAAATTTGCCACCATCTCAACCACAAGTCCGGCCAGTAGTATCCAGAATACTAACTCCGGCTGAAATCGCTCTACAATCACCGAGGGTCGGCTGGTAACAAAACTTATGACTATTGGCCCGGACAGAATAAACCCTGACATAAAGAGGGAGTTAAGTGGATTCTCAATAAACAGCCTCAAAGAACCTGTAACCGCTCGCGGGAATCCAACGCCATGAATTACCTGGATCGGAATTACAAAAAGGAATAATGCGGTAATAAATATAAACAGCCCCGGCAGAAGGAGATAATCGAAAAGTAGTTCTCGGCGTGGGTGCCCCATGATCTGATCCTGCAGTAGCTCAGGTAATAAAGTAGCAGCGACCGCGATTAAGCCATTTATCAGTAGCCATCCCAGACTGAGATTCAGCCATAGCTTGGCCGAAACTTTCTTCCCGTTTTCCGGCAGCCTCTCTTCACCAATAAAAATAGCACCAAACTGTCGCGCGACCAACCCGAGAACTACTCCTTCCAGCGCCAGCCCAACATAGAATTTTGCCCAACCGGAGAAATAAGGCAATAGTCTGAATTGCCCCGGATAATGAGTAAAACCAGCTGCGGCCTGATCACCAAAGAGCGAAGTCCACCA
Organism: Candidatus Zixiibacteriota bacterium; assembly: GCA_030619345.1. Lineage (GTDB taxonomy): Bacteria > Zixibacteria > MSB-5A5 > GN15 > FEB-12 > JARGFS01. The sequence continues at coordinate 2,843 of JAUXBO010000170.1, forward strand.
CCTTACCGGGCCATAAAAAAATGGCGAGATAAAGTCATAAAAAGCAAAAAACACTAAAGCCTGAATGACAAAATAGCCCGCCAACCAGGCCCAGATTCGCCCTGAAAAGAGATTGGCGATACTGTCTACAAACAGCCCGATGAATCGATTGACGGAAGCGAGAACACTCATTGGATTTGCAATCTATGGGCTCTGAGCCGTAACAGAATTTGACTCGGTGGACTGCCCGCCCCGATCATATACTATGACTCGGAACTCATACAAACTGGTATCCGGCAAAAAGGCCGTAAAATCAGTAGTGGCGCGACTATTGATAATAGCCACCGACACCGTATCGACCCCGAGAATTCTTTGCACCAGGTAGTGACTGAAATCGAGTTCAGCCGAAGGTGTCCAGCTCAGAAGAACTTCCGAGTTTGCCTGCACGGAGGCCGAAAGTACTACCGGGTCAGGCGGGAAATCAGGCCGGGTGCTGGCCGAGACTTCGTTGGATTCCGCTTTGAATCCGAATTGGTCCGAGACAAACAGCTTGTAATAATAAGTAGAGTTACCCACCAAAGATGTATCGGTGAAAGCGGTCGTGCTCTTATTGAGTATAGTAGCAACCAGGTCTGATACTTCACTGACCCCTGGTCCTGCAGATCGATAAATCCGATAGGCTGAGAAATCACTAGAAGTTGAACCGGTCCACTGCAGATTAACCTGCCACTCCGACAGAGCCAAAGCCGTAAGCGAAACAGCATCGGGTAAGGCATAGATGTCAAGTCGTTGGTCGGCGGCTTTTGTCAGGCTATTACCGGCGCGATCAGTGAAACTGCCCCTCACTATTCCATCGCTGAGGCTGAATCCCGGTGGTACCTCAAAATAACCGGCGTATACTCCATTGTTAGGAGCCGTATCACCATGAGTGCCGTCATCGAATAACTTCATATTCGTAATCGACCCAAAAGTCACCGTCGCAAAACCACCGGTCTCCATAGAGACCAAAGAGAACCAGACAGTATCGGCAGTCTTGATGCTGTCCGGTCCCGTGAAGGTCATCTGATCGATCTTAATTTCGGTATCAAGGAATACACTGTCCGAAGCTATCCGGTCCGAAGTAGACCCATCGGAGAACTGCAGGTCAAGATAGAGAAGTTTCAACCCATCTCCAGATGAGAGCTCGAAATCCGTATTGGCCTCGAAAGGAACAAACTGCGCATCTGCAAAAAGACTGTCTTCTGATAGTCGCATGTGGCTCGCAGAGATGGGAGTATTGATATGGACATCAACAATACTGTCGTTTATATACGCGGCCCCACCCTCGATTGAAATCGAAAAATAAGTTGGACGAGCCGACACAGCAACCGACCGTTCCCCTTCCAGCCCACTGCTGAAAAGAGCTGCCACCTGAATAAAATATAGTCTGTTAGCCACCAGATTGGAGACGGTCATTTTCTGGTCCGAAGTTTCAAAAGTCTCCAGCGGGACTGCTGACGCTGAATTGCTCACGAGACTGGAATCAAAGAGGAACAGCCGATAGCCGCTCACGCCCGTTCCATCTGAGATATCCCAGCTAATCGACAATGAGTTGTTACCGAGAGCCACCCGTACATTCGATGGTACCACTGTGGACTCGGGCAGAGATCGAACCGGATCGCTTGAGTCAATATGACGGCTGCAACCAGACATCACAACCACCAACGCCATTACAGCTAACACAACAACTGAGTTTTTTAGTCGTACAGAATAGCTCATCTTAGAAATTCCTGCTTAATGTAATTGCCGGGGAGCCGTTGATTGAACCAGGGTTCACTGATAGTCCCTTAACGGAGAATGTCGCCCTATTAGGAACCGAGAAAAAGAGCACATCCAACACGTTTATTGACCAAACCGCAATGACCGATCCAATGGCAACACGGCGCACGTTCTCGGCATCGTAGGCGTCCTGCTGTGCTTCATCAAGTTGTGGCTTGAGCGTTCTGAGTTCACCCAGTGTCCCCAAAGTAGCCAGTGAGTCGTATCGCGCCAGTCGTGCCTCATAGAGGTCGAACTTATCATCGAATTCATTATCAGCCAGAAAATAACCGGCAACGGAAGCTACCGCCAGCGCGGTGTACAAAGTTCCGCGTTTTCCCTTTTCAAAATATCGCTGCCCCCAACCAGGTATCAGAATCGACCTGACGGCCGCCTTGAATCTGGTCTTGGGTACCAGGTGAATGTCGATATTCATCGGCTCCGAGGGATCGACCAATATCCGACTCGAATAACTTTCGTAGCCATATTTCCGGATATCAAGCCGGTAATCTCCAATCAGAAGTTGCTCGAATCGAGCCGGCGTGACCCCCGCCACGGTGACCTCTCCCGTAATCCGAACCATTGCGCCATCCGGATTGGAACTGACTTTAACATCTCCTCTCATCAGATTTTGGGCCGATATTGATGAACAGGAGAAAACTAATATTGAGATGACTATTTTTTTGATTACAACACTCATAAATTACACTTTTCCCTGTGTATATAATGTGTCTGATTTATCGGAATAATAAAGGCAAAGTAAACACAAGACAAGACATAAAAAAAAGGCCACCCTGAAGCGGCCTTTCAATGTACAAACATGTACAGACACTCAAATTCTAACATGCTCCCCGCCCGGTAAGAACCACAACAAAGGTGCGGAGAATAATTTTTATATCCTGCCAGAGTGACCAGTTATCAATATACTCTACATCGAATCCGACCTTCACCGCTACCGATGAGATCGAAGAATCATAGCCGCTGGAGACTTGGGCCAATCCTGTCAGACCGGGTTTTACTTCCAGTCGACGCTCGTAATGATCAACCTTCTGAATTAACTCAGCAACAAATGAGGGACGCTCCGGGCGCGGTCCGACCAAAGACATATCCCCTCTGAGGATGTTAATAAACTGAGGAACTTCGTCCAGACGTGTCTTGCGCATAAACCGTCCCAGCTTGGTGATTCTGGGATCATTCTTGGTCGCCCAGACCGGACCGGAAGCTTTCTCGGCACCATGAACCATGGTACGGAATTTA
>JAUXBO010000256.1 GCA_030619345.1 Candidatus Zixiibacteriota bacterium
ATATTAGAGCCTTCGGCGATGGCCGGTTCAAAATCAGAGGACATTCCCATTGATAAGGTGTCAAACTGGTCGCCGACAATCTGGCTTGCTTCACGATATAGTCGGTGGCACTCGGCGTAGGCTTCGCGAATGACTGTCTGGTTATCCGTATGGGGCCCGACTGTCATCAGGCCGGTAAGATCAATACCGGGCAGTTCTTTCACCAGTGATACGAGTTCAAGGCAGTTTTGCGGTGATACGCCGAATTTTTGTTCCTCACCAGAACAGTTAACTTCAATGAAACATTCAATGGTTCTGTCAAGAGCGCCCGCCTGTTTGCTGATTTCCCGGGCAAGCTTGAGACTATCAACCGATTGAATAACGTCAAAGAGCGCCACTGCTTTTTTTACTTTGTTGGTTTGCAGATGTCCGATCAGGTGGAATCGGGCGATAGGGCCGACCTCGTTTATTTTTGGTTCGGCTTCTTGAATACGACTCTCACCGATAAAGTGAAGCCCGGCAGCGACCGCCATCTTGATAGTAGTGGCAGGATGGGTTTTAGTAACAGCCACAATTGTAATGTCATCGGTATCGCGGTCTTGCTTTTCGCAGGCATCGGCTATCTGCCCACGGAGTTCCATCAGGTTTTTCGAGAGAAGGTCTTTCATCTATGAGAGAAATAGCACACGACCGGAGTGGAATCAATCAGTTTTCGGGTCACGGAGCAAATTTTTTTTGGTCGATTGCACGCTCCTCGCACCATGATTGACTCGACTCGCGGTGCAGGCAATCTGCAATTACTAAGCTACAGCGAGATGATCGCTGGTGTTAAGCAAGGCCGGGTCCCCCACGAGTGGGTTCCCCATGAGTGGGTTCCCCATGAGTGGGTCCTCTGTAACTTCCGGTGTCTCGACATCAATCTCTGGTGCAATGGGGTCGGAATTTTCTGAGACAAATTGAGTCCGGATATCACTTACGGCCAGATCAACCCGATCAAAAAAGCTCTCAATTGTCGCCACGAACTGCTCTTTGGCGACATCAACCAATTCACCCGAAAATCCAAGTTCAGCTGCGGCCAGATCGAAAGCCTCAATGGCATTAGCCACCAGTTTGTCTTCAGCTCCATCGAGATATTGTTCAACGGCATTGAAGAAGGTGGCCATCATTTCGCTGCTGCCGGAAGCAGCCAAGTCACCAGCCGAGTTGATATACGAGTTGACTACCCCTGGGTTTTGGTCGGCCATCTGCTTTGTCTGTACGTTGAATTGTCTGAGGTTAGCAAATTCGAATTTGCTGTCCATACTAAACCGCATGGCGAATTTATTTATGGAGAGTCGATGCCCGTGATTACTGATTACGTTTGATGAGCGACGGATTGAGGAAGCTTCATTGTAGAACGAGTTCAAGGCAAAGTTACGACTGTTGGCTGCAAAGGCCCCCGCCATTTTGGCACTGCCACGGAATTTATCCATCTGATGTGAGGGATGTACTGGACGGCCGCTTCGGTCACCGACTTCGGAGATTTTCTCGAAACCGCTGAAACTCATATTGGCGCTAAGGCCAAAACCGGCGGCAGCAAACTGTTCAATCGATATTGTCTCCCCCTCGGCCATTTGCGCTACGGTCCGGGTCATAGCGGCCAGATCAAACTTTAGGTCCATGCTGTAATCAAGACGCGCCTGACGTTTCATGTAATAAGTTCCATCCGGATTTTGTTCGGGAACGACTGGCAGTGATTCTTCGTTTTCCGATTCATTCGGTACGTCCTCATCGCCTGCGATCGGAGCCAGCAGCTCGTCGTTCGGGTCGGCCACGTTATCCGGGGTTTTATCTGCCGCTTTGGCCAGAGCGAGCGCCTCAGCCGAAGGAAGATATTGATCTTTTGGTTCAGGCTGGACTTGAACTGACTCTTCCGGTTTGTTTATGTAAGTAGTGCGATAGTTGGAAGCGTCATCAAGACAACGCGCTAAGTTATAATAATGATCACGAAAATTATTGGCGATCTGATTGAAAAAGTTCAGATTCAGCATAAAGGACCCCGATTGTTTATTTTTATTTGGTCGCCCAGGCGGGCGTTACCTTCCTAATTATAGGATCGGTCTTACCGGATAAACCTTCAACGGCGTAACCTGCTTCATTCTGAAGTTTCCGCATATTTTCATGTTTTGTAGCTGCTTAGGCACGGTCCGAAGGAATAAATCCCCCCCCATCATTTAACTTTACTCCCATAGACAGCCGATGTATAAAGGTAGGGACACGTCATGGAAGAATAAACCCACCTGTTAGGTGGGGTACAAATGGAGTATAGACCGGGGAGAACAGTAACCTTTGTAGGCGGTCATATAGTGTAATCGATTTTCTATGAATACACGCGAAGCAAAAAACAGGCACAACCTGCTTAATTGGATTGAGTTAAACAGATCGGCACTCAACAAGAACATTGGTTCATTAGCCAAATTGGCCGGAGATCGAATGCTGGCCGTCAGCGTTAAAGCCAACGGGTACGGTCACGGACTGGCCGAGATGGTAACTCTGCTCAAAGACGAAAACAGAGTTGACTACATTACCATGCACTCTGTCTCCGAGGCAGAACTGGCCCGAAAGTCCGGCTGGGATAGAAAGATTATGCTGCTCGGTCCGTTCTCGACCGATGAAACGGCGGCAGTTATTGAACTTGATTTGGAGCCGATGATTTTCGAACTGGGTTCGCTCGAACAACTTGGTCGACTGGCTTCCCAAAAGAACGTAGTTGTCAAAACACATCTAAAATTGGAAACAGGTACCAACCGCCAGGGAATCACGGAAAAAGAACTATCTAAATTTGCCGCTGTGTACCAGAAATACAATGGTCTGCTCCCCTATGGAGCGGCGATGCATTTCGCCAATATCGAAGACACGACCAACCATGAGTATGCCCAGGAGCAACTTGATCGTTTTGGTGAATTGGTCATATGCATGAAAGAGCTTGGGATCGATCCGGAAATCAAACACACGGCTTCATCGGCGGCCCTGATTCTTTTTGACAAAACGCGTTTCGATCTGGTCCGACCCGGCCTGTCGGCGTACGGTTACTGGCCTTCGAAGGAGACCTATCTGTCATATCAGCTTGCTGGCGGCGGCAACGATCTGTTTGAGCCTGTTCTCAGTTGGAAAACAAGAGTGACCCAGTTGAAGCAGGTCGAGAAGGACAGCTTTATTGGTTACGGTTGCAGCTATCGCACCACGGCTACAATAAAACTCGCGGTGCTTCCGATTGGCTATTATGACGGCTACGGTCGGTCCCTTTCAAATTTGGCGTATGTCCTGATTGAGGGAAAACGGGCGCCCGTCAGGGGTAGAATCTGTATGAATCTGACGATGGTCGACGTGACCGATGTTGAGGGCGTCAAAGTTGGTGACGAGGTGACCCTGATTGGTCAGGATGGCAGTGAAGCAGTTTGGGCTGACCAGTTGGCGGAATGGGGCCAGACGATTAACTACGAGGTCTTGGCCCGCCTTTCTGCTTCAATCGACCGTCTGGCAATCTAATATAAATGTAACCGATTGTTTCGCAGGCAATTATGGGACGTGTTAAGGAAGGTGATTAAAATTGTCTCTTATTTTGTTATTTTTTTCACTTGACACTTTTGAGGACCAATCTTATAATTAGTTTGTGAACCATTTCACATTTCTCACTGTAAAGCTATGTTAGGCAGAGGAATGACATATGACGCTGACTGAAGAGGTCGCACGTAAGAAACGTATATCCGAATCTACGATTCATCGCCTCTCCTTGTATTTCAGGGCTCTTTCATTACTTGAAAAAGAAGAATATGAGACAGTTTCCTCAAAAGAGCTGGCCAAACGTGAGAAATTGACCCCCGCCCAGGTGAGAAAAGATCTGTCATTTTTTGGTTCTTCTGGTACCCG
>JAUXBO010000305.1 GCA_030619345.1 Candidatus Zixiibacteriota bacterium
AAAGCCGACATCGGCAAAACTGGTGCGCACGCCCAGGTTGGTTCCGCCGCTCATTGATGGCGAGTAGACAAGCAGAGGAACATATTCGCGGTTGTGATCTGTGGAACTTTTGATAGTGGGGTCGCAGCCGTGATCGGCGGTTATTATCAACAGATCATCCTCGCTTAAGTGAGGAAGAAATTCGGCCAGTTGTTGGTCGAAAACTTCCAGGGCACGGGCGAAATTCGTTTCGTCATTGCGGTGACCCCAGAGTTGGTCGAAATCCACCAGGTTGGCAAAAATCAGGGCGTGTTGTTGGTCGTGCCGAACTGCTTTGGTCAGTTGCTCCATGCCCTCGTCATTAGAGATGGTCTTGATAGCTGTGCTGATTCCGCAGCCGGCAAAAAGATCGTATATTTTGCCAATTGACAAAGTTGAATGACCATTTGCAATCATAAGATCAAGAATTGTATTTGAGAAAGGTTCGAGCGAAAAATCGCGCCTCCCTGAAGTTCGCTTAAAGCTGTTGGGCTGACCGATAAATGGTCGGGCGATCACTCTTGCAACAGCGTACGCACCAGTTAGGAGACCACGGGCGATTTGGCAGATTCGATATTGTTCCTCAAGCGGCACGATCTCCTCATGAGCAGCCAGCTGGAAAACAGAATCTGCGGAAGTGTAAAGTATCAAGCTGCCCGACTCCAAGTGCTCACTGCCAAGTCGCTCAATAATCTCGGTTCCACTGGCCGCGATATTCCCGATTGTTTTGACTCCGGCTGCATTCTCGAATTGTTTGACCATTTCAGGCGGGAATCCGTTTGGAAAGAGGGGAAAGGGAGAGCTCAATTGCAAACCGCTAATCTCCCAGTGTCCGCTGGTCGAATCCTTGCCGGGGGAGACTTCGGCCATTTTCCCGAAACTTCCCTCGGGATTGTCGATCAGTGGGACGCCCTCTAATTCGACGATATTTCCCAAACCGAGTTTTTGACAGGTGGGCATGTGCAGGCCGCCGACAGCGCGGGATAGATTGGGGAGCGTGGCCGAACCCCGGTCGCCGTATTCTGACGCATCAGGGAGTTCGCCGACACCGCAGGCGTCGATTATCAGAATAATGATTCGTCTAAATTTCATCTCTCAAATCTATTTCTATGCTGGTCCTTTGTAAACTACAACTTCTACCATACCCAATAGAAAAGGCCGGAAGATTTCCTTCCGGCCCGGTATCTCAATTGTTTTTGGTCGCAGTTACTTTCGCTGCATCTTTTTCAAGATATACTCAGAGTCCGATTCAACCGTTATCTGGTATTCGATCATCTCGCCTTCTTCAAGCTTCTGGCGGGTGCCAGCGACTAACCAGCGTTCTCGCTGAAGGACCACGATTCCTTCCCGATAGGCAAAATAGATCATGCCGGTGGTTTTGATTCGGTCCAGCCCGGCCCGTTGGGTGCTGTCGTCCGGGTCAGGTACTAACGGAATAACCATATCACCGTCAAACTCGATTACAGCACAGTCGTAGCCAGCTTCGCGAACCAGCGACTTGACTCTGAAAGTGGTCGAGGCCTCCAGTGTTTCATCGGGCAAAATGACTTTATTCGTCTGAGTCCAGCTATGACCGGGGGCAACTTCTCCATCCGGAAATTCCGGCATACCCTGTTCCCAGTATGTTCTGTTGTAAGAAGCGCTGGTGACGCAGGCATCTTCGCCAAAGTCAACATCATGAAGTTTTCCGTTGGGACTGACCGATACGGTGAATGAATGGGTCTCAGTAATGGTGTCGAGTTTCAGGCTGTCTTCTTTGGATGGTGCCTCGTAGCTCCAATGGTCTTCTTCATAAATGACTGCAATCCCGTCGTCAGACACTGACTTAACGGTTTGTACAACTCTGACCGTGAGCAACCGATCATAGTCTTTGATAATGCTGTCCTTAGCGAGGATTTTTATTGCCCGTGTCATCTTCTGTTCATACTCCAGGTTCAAGCCGGGAACATATTTGTAGCGTAGCTTAACCCGTTTCTCTCCCTGGCTGCAATTGACCAGCAGTATCAGACATAAGGCGGCGGTGAGGAATAAGAGCGATTTTTTCAATTTTCTCTCCGGTTATATATCAATCATTCAATTGACTGCAATATTTGGTTCAGGACCGGTCCACGTCCCAGGCTGCCAGGCACACCCATTAGCAGCATTCCGCGAGCAATTCTGTTTTGCTCAGCAACAGTGACAATATTTTCATTATCGGCATTTTGCAATTCGGTTAAATCAACCGAGACATAGAACTTTGACTGTGGGAATTGGTTATTGGTCAGGCCGGGTTTCTGGGTGCCAATGTACACGGCAGA
>JAUXBO010000068.1 GCA_030619345.1 Candidatus Zixiibacteriota bacterium
GGTTGTATTTGAGACTATTGCATCTGAGGGGGGAAGTTGGAGAAGAATGTCATCGGTGGCAGAAGACAAAATAGACAAATTGCGCTTTACTGCGCAGGAGAATCTGAACCGATCAATTGCTGACATCAATAATTACTTTATTTTGACGGTTCCCGATGAAGCCGAAACCGAAGCATGGCTCGACTTGCTCAACTCATTACCTGATGTTGAAATCGCCCTGGCCATGCCTTTGCCGATGACTCCACCGCTGCCGGGGAATTACGAGCCGAACCAGGGGTATCTCAATCCCACGACAGTTGGCTTGGATTTTCTATATGCCTGGGGATTTCCGGGAGGAACAGGGTGGCCTATGTTCGGTGGACAGATCAAAGTGTTTGACTTTGAGTACTCTTGGAATCTCTCTCATGATGATTTCCCTTTTGTGGGTACCTGGGTTCCTTCGGGTCGAACGCCCAGTGATCCGTTTAGTGATGACAATCATGGTACCGCCGTCCTGGGTGTAATGCACAGTTTGAATAATGGCTGGGGGACAACCGGAGCAGTAAATCAGGCTTCAGCGCATGTAGCCCCAACCTACCTTGATGCAGTGTGGGATATCGGTGCCGCTATCACGAATGTCTTAACAGGTGCTGTCCCGGGTGACGTCCTACTCTTTGAGCAACAGATTGCTGGACCGAACTACACTGGTGTTGGGCAGGATGGGCTGATTCCGATTGAGTGGTGGCAGTCCTGGTACAATCTGATTGTAACAGCCGTTGGAAATGGCGTCCATGTTGTGGAAGCAGCCGGAAATGGTCGAGAAGACCTTGATGCAGCAGTATATTCGACTGGAAATGGCGGACACTGGCCATTCCTGCCGGCGAATAATTCCGGAGCCATCATAGTCGGCGCCGGGGCAGTTCCGGCCGCCTATGGGGGATCGGATGTTGATCGCTCACGGTTGTGGTACTCAAATTGGGGTTCCCGTGTTGATGTTCAAGGCTGGGGCGAGTCGGTCATGACCACCGGTTATGGCGATTACTACTCGGCTGAAGGGCAGAACCGCTGGTACACATACACGTTTGGTGGAACTTCCAGCGCATCTCCCACTATTACTTCTGCAGTGGCCTCGCTTTCCGGCGTTTACCGTGATATGAGCAGCGGCTCTAATGTTACTCCGGCAGTCATCAGAAATATTTTGCTGACCACCGGGGCGCCTCAGCAGTCAGGTACCTACCCGGCATCCCAGCATATTGGTCCAAGGCCGGACTTAGTGGCGGCTATTGCCGCTCTGCCGCCGCCGACATGTTGTGTGTTGCGGGGAGATTTTAATCACAGTGGCGCAATCGATATAACTGACCTGACTGACTTGGTAGACTATATGTTTGGTGGTGGCCCGTCCGCTCCCTGTCCGGATGAAGCCGATGTCGACAAATCCGGATTCATCGATATAGCCGACCTGACCTACCTGGTTGATTACTTATTTGGAGGAGGCCCGCCGCCGCCGCCGTGCTGAGTCCGTCGATTCCCTGGCATGGAATTGAGGTCAAAAAAAGCCTTGTGCTGTCTATTTCGGTGCATATATTGTCATCTGTTGTGAACTTAGCGGACAACCATTTGTACGGAGGAAATAGAAATGGCGATGAAAATAACCGATGAATGTACGGCCTGCGGACTCTGTCTGCCGGAATGCCCAACTTCTTCAATCGAAGAAGGGGACATTTATATTATAGACCCCAAGACCTGCAACGAATGTGAAGATCAGGATGACGGACCCGAGTGTGTGGCTGTTTGCCCGGTAGATTGTATCGAAAAAGCCTGATACGTCTAAACAAGTTTGTTTTGAAAGAGGACCGAAATTTCGGTCCTCTTTTTTTGTTTTTTGGAAAAAAAAAGAGGGCGCTACTCTGGTTGGGTAGAGGGGGCTAGAAAACTACCCAGGGACAGCAGAGAGTCACCCTCGTTATAATAACTTCTCTATATTAGTATATTCACACTTTTGACAGAAATTGTCAAGACCATTCGAAGGCAATTTCAGGTCAATAGTGCACACTCTTAATCGGTATCGTAATCTTAAAAGGTTTTTCGATTGTGTCAATCTTAAATTCAAGCGTAACACACGATTCGTGAGTACCGGCTGGCAGGTCCGGAGATGGTCCGATATCGAGAACGATTTGCTCCCCTTTATCGGCTCGGTCTGATAGTGTCCGAGCGACAAAACTGCCATCATACGGATAAACGCCCACCAGCGATATACCGTCCATGAAATTATTTGTAAATTTCAGTTTCTTGTTTTTATGTCCGGGGAGGAAGAACATGGATATAGGCTCAGGCCTGAAGCCTTTGATCCACTGGCCGACCAGTGCCTGGTAATAGAAAATGTGCTGACCGAGACCGCCGTAGCTGGTGTGTACCATCAGTGATTTATTTGTAGGGCCATAGATGTTGGTTGTTTCAAATATCAATGCTATGCGGGCAGTATCGCCCGGACCGAGCGTTGAATCAGAGAGCCTGACTTTGCTGCAATCACAGCCGACTGCAAAGCTGTCGATTGTATGCGAGTTTGAACTAACGTTATAGATGATAAAGTCGTGCTTGAGCTTAAACCCAATGCCAACATGGCCGAAATCCCACACGCGTTCATCAAACTTCAAGTCCGGTTGTGCCGATGCCGTCAGGGAGACAATACCAAGTAAAACTGTAAACAGAACAGTCCTAACTAACATGCGGACTAACATTGTCATTTGGCCTCAGCTTGCGGAATGTATCCGTGTTTGTGCATCCATGTATCGTTGTAACACTTGCTCATATATCGAATCCCAGCATCGGCGAAAATTCCGACAATCATAGAATCATTGGAGGCGCTCTTAGCAATTCGCTCAATTGCACAGGCAACAGCGCCTGAGGACCCACCGGCGCAGATGCCGTCTATCCGCGTGATAAGCCGAGCGCGATTGAAGGCGTCTTTGTCGCTCACCGTCACAACCTGATCGACCACTGTGGTATCAAGGGCTTTGGTGATGACATCCGAGCCGATACCCTCGGTCATATAGGTATGCCCCTCAATTAGTTTTTTGTCCTTGATGTAGTCAGCAAAGATAGAGCCTTCGGGGTCGACAGCAACGCATTTTAGATCGGGGTTCATCTCTTTGAGGTAGCGTGCCGCACCTGAGAAGGTCCCGCCGGTCCCGATACCGGCAACAAAGTGAGTCACGGTACCATCTGTCTGATTCCAAATCTCCGGACCAGTGGACGCATAATGAGATTCAATATTGTCCGGACTGTTATATTGGTCCAGATCAAACCAGCTGTTTTCTTTGGCAAGACTGCGTGCCATCATATAGCAGCCCTCGGGGTCTTCATGGACGGCTTCGGTAGGTGTTATGATCACTTCTACGCCATATGATTTAATCAAGTCGATCTTTTCCTGACTTGTTTTCTCAGGCGTCGTTACGATGGCCTTTAATCCAAAAAGAGCAGCCACCATGCCGAGTGATGATCCGGTGTTTCCCGAAGTGTTGTCTATAACGGTGTCACCTGGTGCCAACTTGCCCTCTTTGATCGCTTTACTAATAATGTAATAAGCCATGCGGTCTTTGATCGAGCCGGTTGGGTTAAGAAACTCCAATTTGGCATAAGCCTTAGGGCCCGTCTCTTCAAGCCCGCCTTTGATGCGAACCAAGGGAGTGTTGCCGATTAAGTCTAATATCGATTCGTACATAACATCCTTATTTTTTGATTCCATACTGAATATGGCTGCCATATTAAATATGGTAGCCATATTTAACGCTAAACTTATACAAAATTCAACAAGATATTTTCCCGGCAGTTCTCTGTTTAATGTTGACAATATTCTAATAGTCGAGCTTATATGCCGGTAAATAGTATGCTAAATTGGAATAGTGCCAATTGTGGGTTCCCAGAGTCCGAAGGCGCTGGAGGAAAAAATGAGATACTTAAGATATTGTCTGTTAGTTGCAGTTGCCGGTTCCTTGCTGATCTCCTGCTCCAAAAAGAAGGAAGAGGCGGCTCGTTTGGAACAGGAGGTTCTGAACCAGGAAAGCAGCCTGGTGATTCAGGAAGATTCTGCCTCAGTTGATACATCAATGGTTGAACAACTGGATGTTGCAGCTGTTCCCGAAGAGGAACTATCGCCTTCCACTCCTGAGATGCCAAGACGACCAGCTGGAGATGGATTCACAGTTCAGGTTGCCTCATGTGAAGACGGAGCATACGCGCGTCATCTGGTGGAAGTATTTACTAATCGAGGGTATGAGCCGTTTGTGTCTGAGATCTCTATCGACGGACAGTTGTACCACCGAGTTCGAGTAGGGATGTTTGACTCGTTTAACGAAGCCAGTCAACTTAAGCGTGAACTTGAAGACAAGTATACAATCGTCCCCTGGATTGATCTGGTGTCGCAATAAGAAGCCTTTGTTGATATAGCGGTAAGTCAGGATGAAGAGTTTTACTGAGTATCTGAATTTTAATACGTCCAAGAGGCGGGAGTATATCAATATTACTCCTGAGGTTGAATCCGCGCTGGAGAAAAGTCGGATCCGGGAAGGAATGATCCTGGTTTCAGCGATGCACATAACGGCCGGAGTATATGTCAATGATGCTGAGTCCGGCCTGATTCAGGATATCGATAAGTGGGCCAATGATCTGGCTCCGTTAGGTAAGGATTACCTTCATCATCGCACTGGTGAAGACAATGGCGATGCTCACCTGAAAAATCTGCTCATTGGCTCTCAGGTAGTGTTACCAATAACAGAGGGTCGCATTGATTTTGGGCCGTGGCAACAAGTGTACTATGCCGAGTTTGACGGACGTCGAAATAAGCGGGTAATAATCAAGATCATTGGGGAGTAAATCTCTGATTAATAATTGCCAGTCGAATAAAAAAAGGCCGGTCTCAAACGAGATCGGCCTTTTTCGCATGGGACAGTTGTACTTATTTACTTTTGCCCAGATGAGTATTGAGGAACTCGATCTGCTTTCTGTAACTGGTAATCACGTTCGGGCGTTTGCTGGTGCCATGACCTTCATCGGGGAAAATCAGCGAGTCGGCTATACCGCCGTTGCTAATCACGGCTTCCAGAATCTGCCGTGCTTCGCTCACCGGTACGCGCGGATCATTCTCGCCATGAATTACGAGCAGGGGAGTCTTTATCAGGTGCGCCTTATGTATAGGCGATACTGAGTCCAGGAAGTCTGGATCGGATAGTGGCCCATATTCTGATTCACGTAATGCCCGCCGATACGCTTTCGTGTTTTGCAGGAAAGTTTTGAAGTTGGCAATACCAACTACATCAATCGCTGCTGAGAACAATTCAGGATACTCGGTGATCATTCCAAGGACGACATAGCCACCGTAGGACCCACCACGGATGGCCAATTTGCCTGGAGCCGTGTAATTGTTTTCTATAAGCCATTCAACACCCGCTTTATAGTCTTTCAGTGAGTGTTTGCGATTCTTGTAATTATCCAGATTCAGGTACTCGCGTCCGTAGCCCGAAGAACCCCTCGGGTTGGGTGCAAGAATTCCATAGCCGTGCAGCATCAGGTACTGGAAGTTCCGAATGAATCCGGGCTGGAACTGACTCTCGGGACCACCATGAGCAGAGATCAGAAAAGGTATCTGGGTTCCCGGTGTATAGTCTGCAGGCAGATAAAGAAAAGCCGGGATTTCCAGTCCGTCAAATGATGTGTATTTGACCAGTTGTGGAGGATTAAATATTTCCCGATCAATGCCGGCGTAGATTGCATAAGTCAACTGCTTGAGTTCGCCTGAATGTGGGTTCCAGCGCCAGACGTCCGGTGCGTGAGTGGGACCGGAATAAGATATCAGGACATTGCCATCCCGGTCAAAGTAGCCTCCACCGACCATACCTTCCAGCGGGGGAGCGGGGAGTTCTTTGCCAGATTCGACTTCGCGTAGTTTCAATCGTACAAAGCCGTCCTCGTTGACCAGGGCAGTCATATACTTGTAGTCACGAGAAAAAGATAATCCGTCAATCTCCCATTTTGGATCAACCCAACCGTCGTCGACAAAATCTACCTCAGGCGATCCAACCGTCATTTTGGCCATACGGGTAATGCCATCATCGTTATTGTTGCAGGTCAGCCAGATTGTTTTGCCGTCCGGCATCAGGGTAGGGGAGTAATAAGAGACATCGCCATCGTCATCAGTTAGTTTTTGGTATTCGAGAGTCTTTAGATCAAGAAGATACAAGTCGTTATTTACATTTGACGTAAAGTTGTAAATAATCATATGCTGCCCGTCGGACGAGATATCAGCGATCGCATTGTAGCCGGTTACACCCGATGAATCACCGAAAATCTTCTCATAAGTCCCCTTGGTAACATCCAAGCTGTAGACAAAGAAGTCCTGTCCGTTTTCCTCGTTGGAACGAAAGAACACATGGGAGTCGTCAGCCGACCAGGATACCGAACCGAACTGGATGTCGTTGGCGTCGGTCAGCGGAATGACCCGTCCGCTCATGGGGTCGGTCAGATAGAGTTGAGACTGCTCCGAACCACCGATGGAAGCACCGACAATTGCCATTGATCCATTATGCGAGAGCGTGAAGAAATCAATGCCATCTTCAAACGTCGTTAATTGGTAAGGCCAGGCATCATCCGTTAGCCGGTAGACCTGGGACGCGCCTGAAATGGATGACCGAAAGTAAACATCCTTGCCGTCCCAGCTATATCCGGCCGGGGAGTTAGCGCCAATCTGTAGGAATGTTCCAATGTCAGGAACGTATTTACCTTTGTTGAGCAATGATGGAACTTCGTTTGTCTGTTGGGCCAAGATACTTGCTGTAAGCAGCGTCAAAATAATTGAGCAAGAAATCAGTAACTTCCACGATAAGCGTCTCATATTCAGACTCCTGTTAGTTCATTTCTTTTATTCATGTAGTTTACGCATACTACCCCATAAAAGTTCAACGGGCAAGCGCAAAAAAAAGAGAAGCGGAGGCCGGAGCCTGGATGCAAAGTTGTTGTATATCTGATGTTTAGGGGAGATTAAGTAGTGGTGGAATGATACTTAAACGAGACCTTTTCGGCTTCTTCATGGACGACACGCTTATAGAATTCACAATTTTGGCAGGCTGGTATACGTTGTCGACCTCGGCTCAATCGGCAGGGAGAATCCGGGACCATCCAGCAGGCCCTTCCGGCAGCAATACCACCGTTCAGGCCATCGAATCTCATTGTTTTTGAAACCGGACATTCACCCAGGGCTTCAGCCATGAGGCCACCAGATTCTCGGCCGCAGTTCTTATATTCCCAGCAGTTGAGTCTTTTACACATAACTCTATTAGTTGTTTTCTACCACCTTGATTATGGCACTGTACTTGTTGTCGGCGAGAAAACGTGCCATCTGTTCTTCTGAAGCCACATTTTTGAACTTATCGAAACTTTTCCGAACCTTCTTGAAATCGTCCCTGGCAAGATAACTGAGCATCAAATACTGATGCACAAGCGGGTCATTGTTGTTCAGTGACTGCGCTTTCTTGAAATGATCTATGGCTTTCTTGTAGTTATTTTGCTGGAATCTGGCTTTGCCGAGGCCATACTGCGCCTGGAAATTGCGCTTGTCGATTTCTACGGCCTGTTCAAAATCAGCAACGGCGGCAAAATGCTCATTGCGTTGCAGATACAAATTGCCGCGTCCGAGGTAAGCCGTAATCGATTTCTTGTCGGACTCTATCGCGCGATTATAGGCGGTAACAGCATCGGAGTATTTCTTTTGGAATTGGAACTGTTCCGCGGCCCGAAGATAATCGTCATGTGCGATATCTTTTTGACGAGTAGCAAAGTGTGCTTCGCCACGATAAAAGTACGCGACAGCATAGGCCGGGTTGAGTTCTATCGCCTTAGTGAAGTCGCCAATAGCCGTTTCATAGTCTTGTGCTTTGAAGGCGTTAGTGGCTGAATAGTAGAAATCTTCACTGCTGTATTCTTTGGCTTTGGCTTCGGTAGCCAGTGGTGTCAGAGAAACAGAGAGCGTCTTTTTCTCACCTGATTTCAGTTTGATCGTTCCAGCTGCTTCCTTGTAACCATCGGCGCTGACGCTGTACTTGTGTGAACCGGCGCTGATCTTGGAATAGGTGAGGTTGCCGGCTCCCATGATTTTTCCGTCTAACACCAGCCTGGCATTTTCGACATTGGCAGCCAACACGATTTTTCCGGGAGTGTTTGATTTTGAGGATGATTTCTTCTGAGTCTTCTTTGTTGTGGTCTTTTTGGGTGTCTCTGTTTTAGCTGGCGGGGGTTCGGCAGCGGCCAACTTGGCGCTAACTTCAGCGTCCGGTTGAGTTGATGGGCTTTCTACCGGAGCAGTCTTAGCTTTCGGCTGCTGCTTGACATTGGAATACGACTTGTTGGGTAAGATTGTCAGGGTTGTCGTGAGACCTTCGCTTACCGTGGCGATCTCACTGTCTACCAGTTTGTCATCAATGTAGCATTCAATCTTATATGATCCTGTGTGAAGATCTTCGGCAGCAAAGAGCCCTTGGGCGTTGGACTCCATTGTACGACCGATTTCAGGCATCCGCAGTTCGGCTCCATGTATAAAAGGAGTACCGTTGCCATCAAGTACCACGCCGGCGATCTGGCCGTTGGGACTCGTTGAGTCGGAGACAAAAAGCGAGCCGACAAAGAGCAGCAGGACAGCAAACACAGTTGCGGCCGCTCCCCAGGTCCAGGCGTTATTGAGATTCTTTGGGCTCAAGGTATAGTGACGCCCTTCATAATGAATTTCATCTCCCGCATGCAGGGTCTGCACACCCTGGAGTTCTACATAGTTCTTATAGAAGAATGCAGCACCTTTTGATTGTGGGGCCATCTTAGGTTCGGATAATTTTTCTTCATTGATTGCGGGGGATGAGTCGTTTTTGCCTTCCGGTCGATTTCCGGGGAATTCAGTCGGTTTCTCTATCTTGGATATCTTGGCCAGCAATTCACCCTTTTCTCTTTTGCTCAGGTAATCTGAAGAACCGTAGAGGTCGTTGGTAATAGACTTGACATCTTCGTCAGAGAGTTTCTTGACCGGGGGCTTGTCATCACTATCGTCCTGGATCTGGTTCTTGGCCGTGTCAAGCCCGTCATCGTCAACTGACTTGGAATTGTCATAATCGGCACCTGGCATGATAGGGGCCGACTGTCCAATTGGGGAAAGCTCTTCATCGGAGTTGGATTTTACGAGTTTCTGCTCTGACTTTGTATTTGATTTATCGTCCTCATTACATTCGTTGGGATTTTGAATCTCCAGTTCATCATCATTAGAATTGAATTTTTTGGCTCCGCCAACAAACTCTGGTTCTGAAGAAGAGGATTCCGTGACGACAAAATCCAACTCGGAGTCGTCATCGACATCGGATTTATTCTTGCTGTTTGAAGTTAACGAGGTTCCGCAAAAGCTACAGAATTGAATTTCGTGATTATCAAACTCGCTCTGACATTTAGGGCATAGTTTCAAAGGAAACTCCTGAATTGTTTCATTAACTCAATTATAGGAATATTGTCGACTCGGCCTCAGATTTCTTTAGACAGGGGAAATCGTTGTACGTCTGTGAAATA
>JAUXBO010000138.1 GCA_030619345.1 Candidatus Zixiibacteriota bacterium
CGGAAGAGATCGTAAACTACTCGCCACAAAAGATAGATGTCATCGACCTGCAAACCAACAAGTTCGAAACCGTCAGCGCAAATGACTTCATCAGAGATAATGCGGCTGACCTCCCTGGCGTGGAAAACATGGTATCAGTCTTTAAGGATGGCCTACTCAGGATGCCGGGCAGCCTTCATTTTGACTACGAAGGAAGTGACAACATCATCACCTTTGAAGGGCTGACCATGCGAACTCCTTTTGTCAGCCAAATAAAAGCTATTCTTGACACGCTTGAAGAATCTCTTGGTTTCCCGATTGACATTGAGTTCGCTTCTGATGGCCGCAATTTCTACATCCTGCAATGTCGATCTCAGAGCTATTCAGAAAATTGTGCTCCCGCCTCAATTCCTACAGATATACCCAAAGAGCAGATTGTGTTCTCGGCAAATAAGTACATCTCTAATGGAAAAACACCGGACATAACGCATATTGTCTATGTTGATCCCCAGAAATATTCTGAGATACCTGATCGACAATCAATGGTTCAGATTGGTCGTGTCGTAG
Organism: Candidatus Zixiibacteriota bacterium; assembly: GCA_030619345.1. Taxonomy (GTDB): domain Bacteria; phylum Zixibacteria; class MSB-5A5; order GN15; family FEB-12; genus JARGFS01. Next base: position 547 of record JAUXBO010000138.1, read on the forward strand.
GAAGTCTTAACAAAGTACTTCCTAAGCGTCAATTTATACTCATGGGACCCGGCAGGTGGGGCAGTCGCGGAGATATCAAACTGGGGGTAAGTGTCACTTACTCCGATATCAACAACAGCGCCGCACTAATCGAAATCGCGAGGAAGCAAGGTAACTATGTACCTGATCTTTCATTTGGAACACATTTTTTCCAAGACCTTGTAGAGGCGGATATTAGATACCTCCCACTGTACCCGGATGAAGAAGATATAATCTTTAATGACAGATTTCTAACCGATGCCAAGAATATATTGTCTGAGCTTCTCCCGGAATCTTCAAAGTACTCTGATATCGTACATGTCGTTGATGTTCCCGCGGTGAGCGATGGCAAGATACTGCGTATTCTTCTTAATGCGGATTTGGAAAAGGGATTGGGAGTCATTTCTTCACCATCACAGAGCAGTGTAGAAACCCCGACAGCAGCGACACCATCGAAACCAGTTATTGATGATCAGTTCTGGCGGTGGAGATTGTTGATGGCTGAAAAAATCGCGGCTACATTGGACCCGGATCAATTTGGTGTCAAAAACTTCTATGTTTTTGGTAGTACCAAGAACGCTACGGCGGGACCTGCCAGCGACATCGATTTGCTCATTCATATCAACGGAACTCCAGATCAAAGAAAACTGCTGAAAAGCTGGCTTGAGGGGTGGGGCCGCTGCTTATGTGAAACAAACTACCTCCGCACCGGTTGTCGAAATGAAAGTCTACTCGATATCCACTTTGTGTCCGACGATGACATAAAAAATAATACGAGTTGGGCAGCAAAGATCAACGCCACAACTGACGCAGCCAGGCTTTTACCAATGAAAGCGAAAACGTAGCCTGGTCATATTAGCAGCCTGACAGCATTGTCCAGGTCTAAGAGATCGAATTGAATTACGGCCAGTTCCGGGCCGTCGTGAGCGGCATTGAACATATGAGTTTGGCCAATTTTATCTCGCCAGGAACCAGTAAGTCTCGAAGATTCATGGATATGACCATGTAACGTAAGCAAAGGCTGTTTTTCTTCGATCATTCGTCTTATCGCTATTGAACCAACATGAACATCAAGATGCACATGATCGATCACTTTGCCGTCGAGAGCGGCACGGTCGAGTTTTGTTTTGTATGGAGGGGAATGAAATAGAAAAATCGTATTGGTCAGATCATCGGTGCCAATCAGTTTGTTTAAATCGCCAGATATCGTTTCATACATCGGGTTGTGATATTCGTTTGTGCGAGATCGGAAACCCTCTTCGGGAGAGACAGCCCCTGGATCAACATGTCGAGAGACATCGTATTTCTCCCAGTCCTTAAGTTGAAACGGAGACGGTGGAACGAAAGAGTAGCCATATACAAGATTATCATTGAAAGTTGCTTTTGCATTGTGCATATACCCCCACAACTCCTCCTTCACTCCCATCAAAACATCTTCTTCATAGATTGCAGGATCATCATTCCCAAGAATCACAAAAACTCTCGGATATCTATCAGTAAGAGCATCCCTGAGTCTCGCTAATCGGCTAAGGAAATAATCTATTAAGAAGTTGTTGTATTCAACGGCGGACTGTTGAACCAGACTAAATCCAGACGGAAGGATATCCCCTCCAATAAACAGAGTAGTAGGCGGGTTATCTTGCAAAAGCAGGAACAGCTTTTCACACCGCGACTGGCTTCCGTGCAGATCGGAGACGAAAAAACAATCAGACATTGATTTCCTCTGTTTCGCCCGTACCATAGTCCCAATCATTCGGAATGAGAAGAACAAGATAGGCTGTCACAACAATTGCCACCAGGACACTCTGATAGAGATTGCGTACAGGTGGTTATGCCACTGAGATTAGATAATTAATAAAGAATTCAAAAGTTTTAACAACATCCATCTGGGGAGCATTTTCATGCCGCATTCTCTATGACCCAGTTGCGGAACGTGTCACGTACTGTTTTTATAACTATTCTATATTTCACACAACTTAATTTGCACTACCCCGCAGACAATAAACAGTAAACCGAGAATGAAGTAATACAGTCTTATGTCGATGGTAAGAGTAATATTTAACTTTATTGAAAGATATTGATATGCGTTACTCAAAGCGATTGCCAAACACATCTTGGTTTTACAGTGTTATTTTTGTTTTGCTTGGTTTAGTCCTGTCAACATACACGGTATCAAAGGCACAGACAGTTGACAGCTCTTCTCTGAACGCTGATGATGTTAAAACATGGTCCATGCCCCACAAATGGAGCTTGAGTTTTGGCGGAGTTTTGATGAATGGTAATGTCACACCCGCTCTTCTAACAATGGGTGAAGGTTATCTTGGCGGAGGAATACCGATTGAAAGTCCATATGGTTTCGGTCTGTCCATCGATTATAATATTAATTCCTCGCTCAGGTTTTTCTTTGATGGAAATTTTTATACATATCGTAAACAGGTGGGAACAGAAGGCCAGAATAGCACCAGTCCCTGGGTATTCGAAATGAACAATTATACAACTAATCAGATTTCTTTTAATGAAAATGCTTACTTCTACCTGCAGACAACCGGCCTCAGGTTAGGTACTAAGTATGGTTTTCAAAAAAACAACTTCCGCCCGTGGGCAGGAGCAGGTATTGGATTCTACGCGTGGAAAGCCGATTATGCAACCGCTGATCGAAGTGGTTCTTGGGGTAGTGATAATGGCACAACAACCGGAGTTACTTTTTTGCTCGGTGTGGATTATATTTTTAGCCGCGAATCCAAGAATCCGATAATGATAACTATCTATTGCGATCTGGCTTCACCGGTGGCTAATCCCGTTATAGAGGACCTGTTCCACGATGGTTGGACATGGAACAACGCCGGCGGTAATCACATTATGGGTCCGTCCCGCTTGGGCTTATCTATCGGACTATTTTATTAACCAAAATGACCTCGGGGACAGGTATTTGTTCTGTCCCCGTTCATTCTTGGGGATACCTCGCTTATTAAGATTATATTACTCATGCTATCTTAAGCCCAATAGCTTCAAAAATAAATTAAAATAGAAAACTGAACCCCATTTTCTTAAAAAGTGGATTATGATTATCTGTTTTTGATAATTTTGAGGTGAATAATATTATTTGACACTTAACGTCTACGCACAATCAATCACCTTCCAACAACTTCCGCCTGCTGTAGTATAACGTAACTGTATAATAAATTCAAAGTTCACAAAAGTTTTCTGAGAGTGATATTGGGACCGCTTATTAATATCTTAATATCAGTCAATTGCTTATGTTCCGAGCTTTACAAAACGAGTCGAACGATTTCGTATGGAATCTCAATTAGGCAATTTCGAAACACCGTTGCCTCACCGATATAGTAGAAACGGGGAATCTCGGTTTTATTTCTCGCTAATAAGTGAGGTAAGTTCCCCCAACAACCGCGATATGACTTCTTCGATTGAAGCTTCAACTTTGTCCGATATCTGATCACCAAAATTGAATTGTCGACCCGCAACGCCAAAGATCACGATCTGATCGGGGATAGTTCCTAATTCGTGCGACATGCGCAGAGCCTGAGGGACGGAAAAAAGATGCGAAGAACAGTAGAAACATTGTTCAAATTCATCGATATTAGCGTCGGTGAACCGGTAGATTTTACCCGGCTCACCATTAGCCTGGATAGCATCTATTAGAAAGACGACTTCTCGCTCCTCCCAGAGACGCATCAGCTCCGTTCCTTCACCGGAAGATTCGACTACGCTTACTTCGGGCATAACCCGGTCCGCCAATCGGCGGACAATCTCTATACCAACGGCATCATCGCCGCGATACTCGTTTCCCAGCCCAATTACAAGCGGGTACTTGTCCTTCACCTATTATTCGCGATCTACCGTCAGTTTGAGAAAATGGCAGGAACATGATATGCAGGGATCGTAGTTCCTGATCACTTGTTCGCACTTCCATTGTAGTTCATCATCGTCAAGTTCGATAAATTGCTGCGCAAACGCCCGCAAATCACTTTCAATAGTTTTTTGATTCTGTGATGTAGGTGGTACGATCGTGGCATCTTTGATAAGTCCGCTATCGTCGAGTTCGTACCGATGATAACATATCCCGCGGGGTGCTTCGGTACAACCCCACCCAACACCAGCCGTTGGGGTGATGGGGATCGAAGCCGAATCGGGCTTTTCATAGGAGTCAATTATCCGCAACGCTTCATCGACTGCGTAAAGTGTTTCCACGGATCGTACTACAATACTCTTGAACGGGTTGTAACATTCTTTTTCCAACCCTGCCTTCAGGGCAGTTTCCTGGATTTCACCGGGGAGTTTGTCAAAGTTCAATGCATAGCGAGCCAGAGGGCCGACTTTATAGGCCCCTCGTTCTTTCAACACTGCATGCAATGACGTGGAGTGTTCGACATGCTGTTCCTCAAAATGTTGATCAAACTCGCTGATATCGATGTCGAGACCCTTGTTGGACACGAGCCTTCCTTCATTAAAGGGATACTCGTCGGGGTGACGCAGTGCCACGTACTCATAATCTTGTTCAAAGTCGGGGAAATCAAGTTTTGACGTAAAATCAATCATGTCAAAAGCCGCTCCTTTAGCCCAGTTCAACCTTTCGGCAAGCTTCTGGAGTTGCTTCTTAGTAGGAAGCTTATAAAACCCGCCAACCTTGACATTGATAGGGTGTATTTCTCTTCCACCCATAAGTGTGACCAGTTCATTTCCTATTTTCTTGAGTTCGAGTCCCTGTTTAACCAATTCGGGATGATCTTTGGCTATTTGAATCGAATCCTGGTAGCCGAGAAAGTCAGGTGCGTGGAGCATGTAGACATGCAACACGTGACTTTCAATCCACTCTCCACAATAAATCAGGCGGCGAAGTTGCCGAAGAGTTCCTTCGACCTTAACACCAAGTGCGGCTTCCATTGCGTGACAGGAACTCATTTGATAGGCAACGGGACATATTCCACAAATGCGGGCTGTGATATCCGGTGCTTCATAGTAATTTCTACCACGAAGAAAGGCTTCAAAAAAACGGGGTGGCTCAAATATTTTGAACTTGGCATCTTTTACGAGGTTGTCTTTGATTTTCAGGTACAAAGCGCCCTCACCTTCGACCCGTGCCAGGTAGTTAACCTTTATCGTACGACTGCTACTATTGGTCTTCATGGACGATACTCTCACGTTTGAATTCTTCGGAGTTGGCATTATAACTACGGTAGAGTCGAATAATATCTTTCCGGGAAACCCCAAGAACCTTCAACTGAGTACTAAGAGCGCGCATGTTCGGGTCCTCGGAAGGTCCAAAGCAACTATAACAACCCCGATCGTACGCAGGGCAGATTGCTCCGCAGCCGGCGTGAGTTACCGGACCGAGACAAGGAGTCCCGTTTGCCACCATTACACAGATATTTCCACGCATTTTACATTCCATACATACTGAATAGGACGAAATATTGGGTTTCCGCCGATTTAGAAACGCATTGAATAATTCGAGAAGCTGGTGTTTGTTGATTGGACATCCATGAAGCTCATAATCCACAGCCACATGATCGCTAATAGGCGTTGAGTTGTTCAGCGTATCGATGTAGTCGGGGTTAGCGTAGACCATTCGTGTGAATTCGCCGACATCCTTGAAATTACGCAAGGCCTGTATACCACCCGAAGTGGCACAAGCGCCAATTGTAATGAGGAACTTGGAACTTCGGCGAATTTTATGGATTCGCTCAGCATCATGTGGAGTTGTGATTGAACCCTCAACCAAAGATAGTTCATACGGACCCTTTATCACGGCTCGAGAAGCTTCGGGGAAATTTGCGATTTGGATTGCGCCTGCCACATCCAAAAGTTCATCTTCACAGTCAAGGAGGCTTAGTTGGCAGCCGTCGCAAGAGGCGAATTTCCAAACAGCCAGCTTTGGCTTACCTCTATTAACCAGGGAGTTTTGCACGTTATATCTCCCTTTTATTGATGAGGTTGATTACTTGATCGTAGCTGAATACCGGCCCATCCTTACATATAAACTTCCCGGCATACTGACAGTGGCCACACAGACCGATGGCACACTTCATGTTGCGCTCGATCGAAACAAAAATTCTTTCATTAGCGACCCCACGATTCTGTAACGCCACAGCGGTGTAC